>DASVCY010000041.1:0-3424 GCA_036381375.1 Nitrososphaera sp.
GTTTGGCGCACTAACACTAGCCTACGGGGCCGGTTAGCCAGGAGTGTGGAGGCATTGATAGGCAACGTTGCGTAAGGCACTCTCCGATTACCACGCCCTGATCTGCAGCTTCAGGGGTTTCGAGTATGCGAAGCCTGACCCGAACTTGTAGAGGCTGGTTCAACCAAGTTTCGACATCGTCAAAACCTTCCCACTCAGGATCTTTATGCCGCAGCTTGTATTCTGACTGGCCTCCTGCGGGAATATTTACGGTACGTGGAGCATTACGCGTCCAGCGAACTGGTTTGGCTTTTAGTTCGCGCCACTGCTCTGACCCTGACAGTGCAAGCAAGAGGGTGAACATCGACCAGCCCCAAGAGCTGTTGCGATCCCAAAGCCGTAAATCCCTGTCACTCCTGTTGACGACTGTGACACTTAGACCCTCGCCTGCAATGGACAAGTGCAACTCGATCGGTTCATTCAGACTCAACTACGGCCAATTCACCACTAATGTTGGAGAGACTGCTAATTGTCGATTCCCATTGCAGACGTCAATTACCCTTAGCCTGAAGCTCCAGCTTCCCCTGTCCGTTGCAAGACCTGTCGGCGTGTCGTTTCCCTCAAACCGATGACCAAACGCCTGATTCTGGCGGCCCCGGCTGTCAAGATAGTGGTCGAACGCCCCGGGGTCCGAAAAGGGCCCCGAACGATGTCCATATCTGCCTCCTCTTTGATCTCGATCCTCTATCCAACGACCTGCTGGGTGAGCAGCCGGAAATCCCGCATGGGGAACTGCACCATGTCCATTGGCGACTGACGCCGCAACAAATGCCGCGTCCCATTGAATATCCTGCCGGACCTCGCAGCAGGAGGGAAAAATACCATTCTTTGGATCGCTCGCAAACTCCGCAGTCATGTCGAAGTGCGCATTGCGTGCACCTGCACGGGGAACGTTGATCGGCCCGGCAGGATTATACCGGGGTGCCCGCCTGACTTGGCCACGGCCGGCACCCTCAGCTCCAATTTCACGGAACAGCGGCCGAGCAGTTCTCGGTCCTAGTTTGCCGTCCTGTGCCAGCCCAAAGTTCGCCTGCCATTGAACCACGCCGTTGACAAAGTCCTCGTCGATAACAGCTGGTAGGGCTCCAATCCCGATGACGTCCCGAATCATCTCTATGATATCCGCGCTGTCGCCGATAGATAAAAGAACTCTTTCATTGAAGGCGATTGCATCGGCTACCTGAGCCTGTGTGAGTACCCGGCCCGTGGCGTGAGGCCGAGGCGGCCTGATCGCGAGGTCACGCTGTATCATCCGATGAACACCTGCTGGGAACAAATCAAAGCCAACTTTGCTTCGGTTGATTTTCTTTCCGCCTGCACCTGTCTGTTGTATGACATGCGTCAATTCATGTGCCAACAGCTTTCTTCCCTCCAAAGTGTCGGGTTGGTACTGTCCGTCTCCAAATATCACATGATTTCCTATAGTATAGGCTCGCGCATGGATTGAATTTGCTGACCTGGCCGCGATTTCATCAGTATGGATTCTGACAGAACTGAAATCATAGCCGAATCTCGATTCCATGAATCCTTCGGTATTTGCATCAATAGAGCGGCCATTGCTGGAACGAATATTATCAATATCATTCATAACTCGCTCGTCTGGTTCCGGGTTATAGGCAGATGATGGTTTTCTGCCAACGGTCATTGTCGTTTCTTCCTGCTCTTCCTCTTCATTTTCTTCACAAGCTGCGCATTTACGATCGATCTCCTCTCCTTTCTTTGCAGCGTTTACCATTGGAGCAGCCGGATCAGTATCAATCATTCTCATCACTTGTTCTGCAATCGAATCTGCCTCCTGCTCATAGGGATCTCCTGGCTGGCCTGCTTTCAACTTGGGCTGAATTCCAATTTTTGCAAAATCGATCTCGGGTCCAATAAAGTGCTTCAAATTGTTATCATGATGATACGCGGGGTTGATACTCGTTGACGCCTTTCCATCGGCGGCTTTGACTTTTTGATGTGTTAATGCGAATGACGTTATGAACTATTGTCTGCACATATAGTTAGGAATTTACTCTTTGGATTGCCAATCACTCCCTTAAAGCTAGGGCGCAGAATCATGATGATTATGCCTGCTATCATCTGGACTTCTGACCAAGCTACAAACACGAACCAAGGATTTTTACGAGGCCCTTTTAGGAATAAGATTTTTCAGCGATCAGATTCGCGACAGCGTCAATAATGACAAAGAAGTACGACCTTCCATACAAAGGCGACCTAGGTTTCACCAAGCTGAAATTGCTTTTCAAAGAGCTCGGAAAAAAGATCGATGAGTATGACATAGGCAAGCAATATGGCTTCAGGCAGACCCAAGTCGCCAGTGAATCTGGAGCTAAAGGAAAAATCGTAGTGACACTTGCAGGCAGAGCAGCAAAGACCGGCTTATCTAAGGACCAGCTCTCAGACTTGCAGTTAATTGTCAACAAGTATGTTGGCTGAGTGCGGAGCTTCTGGAACAGTCTTGTAGAGTCGCCCCACGAGAGGTTCATTCGCATCTTTTTCGGCGCCGAAAAAAGATAGAATACAGATTGACTCCGAGGTCAATTTCCCGAACAGGGAAGGCAGTCTATGTCCCATGTCCCAATTCAAAGCCTATTGGCTTGAAACTACTCTGGATTCTCGATTTTGGTGGTATAAATAATCTTTTATAATTCACAGATACTTCTCAAATGATTAAATAGATGACCAGCTTCCCGGGTTCTCCTAGACTCATCAAGGGGGCGCTAATATCCTACGAGCCTGCGGGGATGATCCCTCAGGTTGTGATATTCCAGTACAATCCAGAGACTCTTACCCGGACGCTAAAGGCACAGAGGTCCGGCGAGAACTCTAGGGAGATGAGGCTCACTGGTCCTCCTGTCGAAAACATTACTCTGAAGATAGAGATAGATGCCGCAGACCAGCTTGAAAAACCAGGCGAGAATGCTTCCACAGTCTTACTTGGGATAAACCCACAGCTTGCAGCGCTAGAGATGATGCTTTACCCAAAGAGCATGACGGTGATAACCAATACCGCCCTTGCGCAGGCGGGTGCAATAGAGGTCACAAGTGACGAGCCATTCACGCTCTTTGTTTGGGGCCCGAGTAGGGTGCTGCCAGTAAGGATAACTAGTTTTTCGATAACAGAACAGCAATACGACCCGATTCTCAACCCCATAGCTGCAGAGGTATCGCTCACGCTTGAAGTCTTGACGTATGAGGACTTTAAGACGACCCATATTGGCTTTGCACTGTTCCTTGCACACCAAATAGTCAAAGAGACCTTTGCTGCTGTTGGCTCGATATCAAATACTGCTTCCCTCGTTGGAGGTGCACTGTAATGTTCGCCAAGGAGAGCCGCTACTACAACATCGAAGACGCGACCATAGAGCTGAATGGCAGGATT
>DASVCY010000042.1:0-2138 GCA_036381375.1 Nitrososphaera sp.
ATTGTATACAAGGCGACAGAAGGGTATTCATCGTCTGAACGAGGCAACCTTGTGGTATTCATCTCAACTTCACGCGACGCTGCCATGATAATCAAGGGCTTGATGAAAGACTTGGCAAGAAACTCCCAGCAGCTACGCAAAGAAAAACAGTACAATCCTACAGATACTCTGGACTCTCTCTATATATCTGGACTTGATGATGAAGAGATAGCAAAACTACATGCCATGAAGGATGAACTGGCCTACCTCGTACGGGTAAGAAATGTCGTGCTCTCGAAAGAACCACGACCTAACATCAATTACAAGGATGTCGAGATCGATGGCCGGGAATTCCGGATTTCCGTGGAATAATTTTTTTCACTACTTGGCGCGCAATTTTGCGGCTATAATGTAATATTCATCTTTATTCCTCTCTGGATGCATAGGGGTGCAGGAGTGCAAATTATTGCAACCTACTGTAAAAGTAAAGACGATTATTCGGTGGGTCAACAATTCTTGCCATATTACCTTAAATAGATATTTTATGAGGATACGATAATTGACCAACGAACAGGTGACCCTCGACAGCTGGGTTCTAAGCAGGCTGAGGGACCGGCTCCGCAAGGCGTCCATCATGGCCAGCAGAACTGGCAGGCCTGTGGTGCTCTATAGGCACACTATCGAGGAAATCGACTCTTCTGCTGAAGAAGAGATTGCCACGGTCAACGAACAGTATGTCGTGGTGCAGGTGATCACTCATGGCGGATTTATCCCTCCAAACTTTCAGCAGCAATACGTCTTCACTTTTGAGCAGTTCCCGAACTGGATAATGAAACGTAGTAATGAGCTCCTGTCGCTGTGCCTGGAAAGCCTAGATCAAGAGATCGTAGACTAAGTCTAAATAGATCTGATTTTTCATCATATTACTGATATGGCAAAGTTTGACGGGATAAAGGGTCAGGAGCTGCTTGATTTTGAAAGGACCAAGGACGAACTCACGCTAATCTTCAAGGACAATAGGTATCTGTTCATAAAAAACAAGTCGGGAGAACTTGCAGTTGATGTGGCTGCATGCAACAGCGTAAAGGGTCAAGAGCTGCAGAGTGTCGAAGAAGGTAGTGATGAAATCACACTTGTATTCAAAGACCACAAGCTGGCTGTCAAAGCGCCAAGTGGCAAGATGGAAGTAGATTCAATTCCCGAATAAGGACATGTATTCCACTACTCTCGACTGCTCTTTAGGTATCTTTCGTACATTGACACTGCAGTCTCCTGCGTGACTGACTGGACCGAACCTGGCCTCATACTCCGCACCTTTTCAATGGCCTGCTCTGCAGTCAAGCTGTGGTTTTTTACAAGGTAGGCCGCAAGCACAGTTCCAGTCCTGCCCTTGCCAGCTGCGCAGTGCACCATCACCGGCCTGCCACTTTTTATCTGCTGCTCGATAAAGTCGACTGCTTGTATCAGATCTTCTATGTTCGGCGCGCCAAAGTCTTCAACTTCCAGATGAAGGTAGTCGATGTCGCTCCCTTCAAACCAGTCGGATGGAAGTGCGACCTCTCTTACGGTGACTATGGACTTGATTCCCTGCTCGGCTAGCCACCTGAATTCGTTCTCGGTTACGGGAAGACCACCGCCGGCCAGCTTGCCGTCTATTATCCAGCTAAAGTTGGTGGGTCTGTCAGTCACCATGCCATGGAGCCGCCTGTAGGCGTCACCTATCCTTGTCAATTAGCAGCTCTAGGGCAGATACAATTTATTAACAATGCGCTACGTAACCATTGTGTGCTTGAAGCGAAGTGCCCAGAGTGCGGCAAAAAGGCGGTGGTGAACGATGAGATGTCGGAGGTAAAATGCGGCCACTGCGCCTTCTTCGCTACCTACGATGATTATATCGAGATAATGAAGGGCAAAGCAGTAGACATTGCCGACAACTTTCAGATGAACTGGGACAAGAACCCTTTCTAGCCCCAGGTAAGGCCTTTTTCGCTGCAGTCCATGTGGCCGCCGCAGTTTGTGCATATCATGTGGCAAGCGGTCATGCTCTTCATTTCAAACCCGCAACGGGGGCATTCCACGGGGTGCTGATCTTGTTCCTCCAATAAATTAGGGACACAAGAGTGGTTTTTTAATCCTTTCATAGAAATGATCGTCTATCT
>DASVCY010000043.1:0-23199 GCA_036381375.1 Nitrososphaera sp.
CACAACACGGACGAAACAGAGAAGAGGCTGCAGAATGCAGGATTTAGGAACATCAATGTGAGCATTTCTAGGCAGACAACAACCTATCCCGACCGTGATAGCTTTGCGGATTTTGTAAGAACTGTGGTAATGAAGCCTTTCTTTGGCTATCTTCCTGACGATTCCACAAGGAAAGGTTTCCTTGATGCATTGCTAAGCGAGATTGAACAGAGAGGCCGAGGATGGTCGCT
Source organism: Nitrososphaera sp. (assembly GCA_036381375.1). GTDB lineage: Archaea > Thermoproteota > Nitrososphaeria > Nitrososphaerales > Nitrososphaeraceae > Nitrososphaera. Next base: position 231 of record DASVCY010000043.1, read on the forward strand.
AGACTATGTTCGTATAGGCATATCTGCCAGAAAATGATATCCTCTGCTAAATCTTCAATATTGGTGGATCCGGTCACCATGTTTGATGAGTAAGGTTAGCTTGAGTCTGTTTATGGCCAATTGCCAGCTGCTGTATGGTCAACAACTATCAAAGGAAGATTTGTTAATATATTCAGCAACCGCCTTTCAATTCGTTGACAAAACAGGACAGTGGCGGATACAGGGGCGCCGGCCTCGGGATGCTGAGTAGATATGACATATCCGTCGGCGACAATATCAAGATCGCGACCGAAGATGGAGAGATGTTGGGTGTATTGATGCCGCGCTACGAGTCTGCTAGTGAAGACTACATTGTAATCAAATTAAAGAGCGGATATAACACAGGAATACGGATCGGCAAGATAAAGTCGATTACAAAATTACTAAAGACAGAATCCACTCCGACTCCCAAGGCTCATGAAGTTACCGAAAACAAAGATCTTCCAAAAATTGCGCTCATTAGCACTGGCGGAACCATAGCAAGCAAGATAGACTACCGCACTGGAGGCGTGCATGCCGCGCTCTCCGCTTCAGAATTGTACGCATCTGTTCCCGAGCTTGCAAACTACGCTTCAATAGACCCTGAAGTGCTGTTGAGCGAATACAGTGAGAACCTGAAACCAGAGCACTGGACAATGATAGCAGAAAAGGTTGCTGAAAAAGTCAGGGACGGGAAGTATCGCGGAGTCGTTCTATCGCACGGTACCGACACAATGCACTACACTTCCGCTGCGCTTTCCTTCGCGCTACAGGACCTGCCGATCCCAGTAGTGTTAGTCGGAGCCCAGCGATCATCAGACAGACCATCTTCTGACGCCGCATTGAATCTGCTTGGCGCAACGGTGTTTGCGGCAAAATCTGAATACGCCGGTGTTTTTGTAGCGATGCATGCCAGTACCTCAGACGACGCGATTGCGTGCCATGTAGGTACGAGAGTGAGAAAGAACCACACTAGCAGACGCGACGCATTCGAATCGATTGACATTACACCGGTTGCGCTTGTCAGAAACAACGGGGTAGAGATGCAGAAAAGCGGGATCAAACTGGCAAGAAGATCGGAAGGCAATATGCTGAGGGCAAAAACAAAATTTGATGGCAGGGTTGCGCTGCTAAAGTATCATCCGGGCTTTGATCCGCAGCTGATCGAACATGTCGCCAAGGCAGGCTGCAAGGCAATCATTCTGGAGGGAACGGGCCTTGGACACGTCAGTAAGGAATGCTTTCCGGCGCTCAAGAACGCGGTTGACGCGGGTATCAATGTCTGCATGACTTCACAGTGCATCTGGGGACGGGTGAGGATGACCGTATACGATACGGGCCGAGACCTTCTTGACATTGGCGTTATCCCGCTATCAGACATGATTTCCGAGACTGCCACAGTCAAGGCCATGTGGACACTCGCAAACAGCAGCAGCGAGGATTTCAAAAAGACGATGCAGGAAAACTTTGCAGGCGAGATTTCACAAAGCATCCCACTCTAGGCAAGGCTTAATACCAGTGTCGGCGAACTTTCTATTCCAGTGGCAATCGACCCTGAATCCATTAACCTGAAGGTCGGATTTGAAATACACCAGCAGCTGGGAACAAAGAGTAAGCTCTTTTGTGGTTGCAGCTGTGAAGAGGCGCAGAAATACGACGGCTCCTTTATGCGGAAATTGCGCCCCACCCAGAGCGAGCTTGGGGCGTACGATCCTGCCGCAATGTTCGAGTTTTCCAAGATGCGAACGGTAGAATACAGCACCGCGTTTGGCTCTAGCTGCCTTGTCGAGGCAGATGAGGAGCCTCCTCACGATGTCAACAGGGAAGCGCTTGAAACCGCGCTGATATTTTCGCTTGCCCTCCATGCGAAGGTTATGGACGAAATCCATGTCATGCGCAAGCTCGTGATCGACGGTTCAAACACGACAGGATTTCAGCGCACAATGCTTGTAGCATCAGGTGGCTATCTGGAAGTCGCAGGCAAGAAAGTAGGCGTCCAGAGCATTTGCCTTGAAGAAGATGCGGCCAGGCTGCTCGGGGACGAAAAGGGTACCCGCAAGTTCGGCTTGGACAGGCTGGGAGTGCCGCTAGTTGAAATAGCTCTCGAGCCGGTGACAGGCAAGCCAGAAGAGATGATGCAGGTTGCACTAGCTCTTGGCAGGTTGCTCCGGGCAAGCAAAAGAGTTGCCCGCGGTTTGGGTAGCATTAGGCAAGATGTCAACATCTCGGTGCAGAACGGTGCGGTGGTTGAGGTCAAGGGCGTGCAGCAGCTCGACCAGTTGGTTAAGGTTATAGAGCACGAGATGCAGAGGCAACACGGCCTGATACTGATTGCCGACAAGCTAAATGAGCGCAAGGTCGACATCGCCATGGTAGGCGACAGGATTGAGGATGTTACTGATATTCTGGCAAAGGCAAAGTCCAAGATAGTGAAAAAGATCCTGGACGGCGGGGGGCTGTTTAGGGCTATAAAGGTACCCGGTTTTGCAGGCATGATAGGCTACGAGCCGTACCCGGAAATCAGGATTGGAAAGGAGCTTGGCAAGCTTGTCAGGTTCTACGATCTGGATGGTGTTTTCCATTCCGACGAACTTCCAAACTATGGCATATCAGAGCAGGAAGTCGCTGCAGCAAGATCAAGACTACAGGCAGGCGACAACGACGCGTTTGTAATTGTGGGCGGCCCAAAGGACAAGGTCGGGTTTGCATCCGACGCGATAATCAGGCGATTGCAGGCTGCGCTCAGCGGTGTCCCGGCAGAGACTCGGGCGGCGACTCCAGACGGAAAGACAGTGTTCCTGAGGCCAAGGCCGGGCGCAGCCAGAATGTACCCCGAGACAGACATACCCACGATCCCAGTGACCGACGATATGCTCAGAGCTCTTGTCGACAAGGTGCCTCGTTCCTGGGACGAAATAGTGGATTCGCTCGTCAACAAGTACGGCCTCAACAAGAAGCTGGCCAGTCAGATCTTTGACTCTGACTACCTTGCAGTGTTTGAAGAAATTGCAGGTGCTACAAAGATCCAGCCAACTTTTGTTGCGTCAAAGCTGACAGAAGATCTTACCAGCCTGCAGAGGCGCGGGCTCGATCCCTCTATCCTGACAGAAAAAATCATCAAGGACGTATTTTTCAGACTTGATGCTGGGACAATAGCCAAGGAATCTGTAATTGTTATCTTTGAAAAGCTGATGAAAAAAGAAGCCAGGACCGTAGACGAAGCTATCAAGACCGCCGGGGTTTCCTCAATAGGCGACGACGAACTCCAAGCAGGTCTTGACAAGATAATCAGTGCCAATATGGCAGTAGTGAAGGAAAAAGGCATGGGCGCACTGAGCACGCTCATGGGGAGGGCGATGGCAGAGTACAGGGGCAAGGCCGACGGCGCAAAGATAAATTCTATGCTGAAAGACAAACTCCAAAAGCTGGTCAAATGATAAAATGTACAAGCCTCGATCTATCAGAGAAATTTACATGGAATCAATATCCGTCAATTCCGCCAGCCTTGAAAAGCAGCTTGAAGACAAGTCAGTGCCTGCGCCAGAAATCAAGGGCATCATGGAAACAGTCGACAAGAGGTACCACGAACGCGTTGACGCCATAGTCGAAGAATGCGACAAGGACATGATGGCACTGGAACATGTCCCAAGCCCACTCAGGCTATTTGTCGACTGCATTGCAGAGGCGCAGGAATCATTGAACCTCTCGCAGCCCGCACAGGCACTCCTGCAAAAGTACACGGCCGCCTGGGAAGACTGGATGTAAGAATACGGACACATCCTCTCAACCCCGAAGGGTTTGAGGTTCTTACCTGTTCACCTGACTCCTGCCTACCATCGCGCAGAGGTTCCCGGCCGCGTCAGGTAGAATCCCTGATGCTGACAGTGTACCTGCACCCCGGTAGAGTTTCCTCTCACCTGCTTCTTCACTCGCTCAGTCGCTTCATAGGCGACCGGTTGACTCTGCATTGCACCCGCTGACCCCGGAGAAGCCCTTCTCGCTTTCAGGTTCACCACCGTCGCATCCTCGCTGGCCGTGTATAGAGATTGTTATCCATAGTACCTAGAATACGGGAAGGCGATTCACCTGTGCCGTAAACGGCAGGAGCTTTCTCGCCACTAATTCTGTAACGAGAAACGTTCTTTAGATGTGGCCGCGTTGGAATGCTGGTTGGCAGGCAATTTCGCCGATGAAAGGGCGGACATGAATCCAAGGGCATGGCTGTCGCGCTACCGCCGCACCTCGATTAGCTACCTCATAAAGATGCTGCTGTTCTACCATGGGCTTGGACTCGGCCTGCTGCTTCTTGGAAATGCTATCATTGATCAGGTCCTGCCGGAACACGAAGAGCCAAGCATTCCAAGGTCGCTCTCCGGCGTCCTTGCGGCTGGCCCGTTAGAAGAAACGGTATTTTTTGGAATTCCATTCTATGTCTTTGGAAATGCTTACTCAGTCCTTGTTACAGGCGCACTCTGGGTCGGGATACACCTGTTCAACACCGATACGATTTCGATCAATAGTCTTGCCTTTGGCAACCTTCTCTTTGTGCTGCCATCGCTCTTTTTCAGTCTGAGGACCTGGGTGAGCGGCAAGGGCTGGTTTTCAATAGTCACGCACTCTGCATGGAACGGAATATTTTTTGCCGCCGGCTGCTCTGCAGGTGAATTCGAGTGCACACTCGTCGATCCAGATATGGGTACAAATGTGCTCACCATGGGACTCTCGGTAGCGCTGCTTGTTGGCACTTACGTGCTCTACAAAAAGAGAGGAGGCAAGAAGTGGCAACAGGAGCCCAACGAATTCAATATATAGGCCGCCACTTTTTTAAAATAAAAATGAGCCAGACTGACAACATCGATGACAGCAACAATGTAAACGTCACGGTAACAGTGGGAGATGTAAAGGTGCAGTTCAGCGGCTCTGCAGATTCGGTAATGGCTTCTGTCATGAGCTTTTTATCAAAGCAGGTGCCCTCGATGGACCTGGCAAAAAGAATCTCGCTCAACTACTCAGCCCAGGAGCTCATTGAAACATACGCGCAGTTTATTAAAATAACTCCAGAAGGACCGCGTGTTATTCTCGACTCGGATTCCAAGCTTTCAGACAAGGAAATGGTGGCTCTTCAGCTCGTGGCGGTCAAGATAGCAAAGGACATTGGAAAACTTCAGGATGACGCGATGCATGTTGCAGAAATTCATGCAGCAACAGCGCTCAACCCAAAATCCATCAGCTCAAGAATTTCTGAAATGGTAAAGGCTGGGCACGTCGCTCGCGACGAAATGGAGCCCAGCAAATACAGAATAACAACTGCAGGAATTCACTGGCTCAATTCAACGATTGCCAAAAAGATCAGGCAGCAGTAGTACTGTTGGTGGTGGCAGCGTCTGACGGCGGCCGCTTTTGAATGTACCGATAATTTCGCATCGTCCCGATCCTTGTCAGGATGTTTTCGCGAACCATGTCTGTGAGCGAATGCGACACTGCCGTCCTATCGTAATTGTATCCCCTTCTTGATAGTTCCTCGTGCACTTCCCCAAGCGACCTTTCGGACCCAAAATAGCCTTCAAGCCAGAGGCTTTCAAGCAGCCCTCTGCACGTCATGCCGCCTTTTGCGGAAGGTTTTTGCTCGTCGTTTCGGAATTCGGTTGCTACAGCTCTCGACTTTAGCGCATCAATCTCACGCCGCAGCTCATCAAACTGAGATTGCACGGCCGGCCCAACTATTTTTGCGGTATCAAGGCTTGAAAGTACATTTTCGACTACTTGCTTGACCCGGCTCTCTAAGCAGATTATCTCGACCTCCCATTCGCCATGCTTTAGCTTTATCTTAACTTCTTCACCAGCCGGACGGTCGCTCATCCTTAAATATACCCCGATTCATGCTATTGATAAACCTGTTGCTGAACATATTGTTCATGTTGCGCAATATTAATATAATTGTGCCCGCAGTTATTGTTGAACAACATGGCCACGCAATTAAATCCTCCTTTACAAAGCCTGAGCCTAGACGACTTGGGGATAGCAGAATCAATAAGCAAGTGCCTCGCGCCCAAGCTTGACGGGCTCAATGGCAGGAAAATAGTGTTCAGCTGCGACGACAAGAAAATGATACCAGTTGACGGATGGGGATTGAGATCTAACCCCTACACAGCGGCAACTGTCACGACCATCAGACCGATAAGAGAAAATACGCCGGTAGCCGCAATCGACTCGAGCAGCGTCAAGATAGCAGAAACCGAGGAAGGAGGCTTGTATGCCATAAAGTGCGGCATTGCGACAGCGTGTGCTGGCCGCGCGCTAATGCATTTCAAAATCGGTCCCATTCTGATCTACCTGAGCGAAAGCACCATTCAAGACTCTGAACTTGACGAACGGCTGGCAAAGCTTGTGCTAATGGACGACGACTATGCGAAGCGTTTGATAAGGGTGCGGGCTGAAAGGGCTGTCCAGAAAGCGCTTGCAAGCCACTTTACAAAGTCACTGATCCTTGTAGATGGGTCGCTCAAGGCGTCGGTGTTTGAGGACAGAGAACGCAGCATTGCCAAGATTGCAGAGAGCTGCGTGCTTCGCAAGAACATGTTGATAGGGATAAGCAAGGGCACAAGGCTCAAAGTGCTAGATAGAGCAGCCGCACCTCTGACAAAGGTGCCCGGGCCTGCATACGTCGATGTGGATATGATAATCAAGAGTCTCATCAGGAACACAGTGGGCAGCAGCTCAATGATCAAGCTTGAAAAGAACAGTCCTGTTCTGCGGGCAGACATTGTTGGCGACATAGCCGAGTCTCTTGGCATGCTGCTTGGAAACGACTCGCTTGCAAGTGGATACCCCGAGACGCTCAAGCTTGTTCACTATATCTCTACGTTCACAAGCACCGAGATGACGTGCCTGAGAAGCCATGTTCTGAACACCTACGGCGTGACAGAGCTTGCGGCAGATGACATTCGCAGCATCCTGCTGGGGTCGATTTCTGTATGAAGATCCTGTCAAAGAACGGGAACGAACTCTTGTTGCTTGCGATGAAGGAAGACTCGGCAGCCAAGGGCGACTACATGCTAATAGAAGACAGGAACAGGAGCATGGTAGTGCAGGTCTATGACGAGGAATACCTGTCATCACAATCGCTAATCGAAGACATTGTCAGGGAGGAGGTGGTCAATGCCTCAAGCGTCGAAAATCTTCATGACCCGCTAAACATCGGTAGTCTGTCGCGCTTGGTAAGGGATGCCAGGATATTTCGAGCCAAGATCAGGGCTTCTATAAGCGAGGGGAAATTGACAAGCGACGTCACTTGGCTTCCGTCAAGGGTAGAGTCCAAGATAAGAAGGCTTGGGATGAAGGAGCTCGATTCGTTTCTTGGCAGACGAGGCGTATTTCCGATTCCTATTGGCAGGACAGGCGGGGTCAGTGAAGAAGAGTTTGAAGTCTATGCTGAGGACTTGGACGGCAAGCTGACAGTGATCACAGGGAAAAAGGAATCTGGCAAGTCCCATCTGTCTAAAATGCTTGTCAAGACCCTCGTGCAGCACGGTGCGTTTGTAGTCATATTCGACCTGAACAACGAATACAGCGGCCTCGGATGGAACCGCGATGGCAGCCCCTCTTCCATCCACAGACAGGTCAGGGTGCTCGAGCCGGGCAAGACCCTAAGGTTTTCCCTTGACTATTGCGGCAAGGGCGCGGTCTCCGGGATGCTGAAAAATGCGCTTGATATGCCTGCCGCTTCCTTGCGCGAATTTTTCCGGATATGGGACTGGCTTGAGAACAAAAAAACACTTTCGATAGACGCGATAGGTAACGCGGTCAACACTTGGAACATCAACGAACTTGTGCGCGATGCACTCGTTTCCAGGCTTCACGTTATCCAGTCGTCGCGTCTATTTGGTGACGAGGGTTTTCGGTTTGAGGACGCGATCGGAGGTAGCGCCAGCGGTGCAGCCCTTGTAATCAACATGGGCGAAATATCACCCACTGTGCGCAGGATGGTAGTCGAGTTGGTGCTGAGCAAGCTGGTTGATCTGTTGGAGAGAAAGGCGATCCCTCCGATCTTTCTCTTTGCAGAGGAGGCCCACCTTTACATTCGCGATACGTATTGGGAAGACATCATCACACGCATGAGGCACTTTGGCATCTACACAACTTTCATAACCAATCAACCTGACGCGATAAGCGACGGCATCTACCGGCAGGTGGACAACATTTTCCTGTTCAACTTTACAAACGACGGAGACCTCGACAAGATATCCAAGGTTTCGCTGGCAGACAACGATACCATCCGGTCAATAGTCAGGACGCTCCCCCAGCGACATTGCCTGGCAATAGGCAAGGTGGTCTGCGATCTTCCTGTCGTGATAAAGGTGGCAGCGGCAGAAGTGCTCACTCTTGGAGAAACTAAAAAATTCTTCAAGAAATAATAAGGTCAGGTTAAACGACGGCCACCTGGCCGCGTTTTTTCGTCCCAATGTCTATTGCTTCACTAACATTTGACACGAAAATCTTGCCGTCGCCTGACGAGCCTGTGCTTGCAGTGTCGAGTATGGCCTTGATCACCTTCTCCACTTCAGAGTCGTCGACCACGGTCATAATGTTAGCTCTAACAGAGAATTCAGCGGCGAGCCTCTTTGTTCCCCTGCCGGTCTGGATCTGCGGCTTTTCTCCTTTTCCTCTGCCCTTTGCGTCAAGGATTGTCGTTCCGCCTACGCCAGCCTTCTTCAGAGCTTCGTTAACAGCGCTAACCTTCTCCGCAGCTATGATTGCCTCTACACGCTTCATGCAACGTGGTAAAGAAAGTTGAAATATAAGGTTTTCAAATAATTAGTCTAACATAGTTGAATATAACCACAAAGGGCAGATGTAGTGCAATTATCATAAAAACGACAAAAATAATGACATACCCACATGGAACATTTATACCGAAAGTTGCACCGTAGACTCTATAAATAACATTTCGAGACTTTTAGCGATTTGCATTGAGACAGGAGGCCAATATCAGGAACCGAAGTAAACTTGACATCATATACGACATTCTTGTGCTGGCGACAGAGGGAGTCAAAAAGACCCACATCATGTCCCGTGCAAACCTCAGCTCAGAGCAGATGAATTTTTATTTCAACACGCTGCTGCACCATAGCCTGCTTGACGCCGGCAAGGACTCAGACGACAACCTCATTTACAGAACGACGCAGAAAGGCGTCACGTTCCTGCACTGTTGCGCGCAGATAAAATTGCTTACAGGGCCAGCATCCGCCAACGTGAGGACGCAGGGCGGCGACCTGTTGTTCCTGTAGAATTTTGTTCGCATATCGTTAAACGCAATACCGGCCTACGCTGCAATAATGTCTTATCCAACGCAGGAGGACGAGCTTAGGGCAAAGGAAGCACAGGCTGAAGAGTTAAAGAAGGCAGAGGAAGATAGATTCCTCTCCACGTTCCAGAGCGTGCCAAAGAAAGATAACGGCCGTCTCATCAGGCTGGCAAATGTGATAGCGACAAACTTTAACAGCATAATGGCAGAATCACGCAGGGAGCCGTTTGACAGGCAGGAGGACATCATGGCGGGAATGAAAAAGCTTTTTCAAGAGAAGATAAACGTGATCGAGGCCCGCCGCCAGTACGCCGCCAAGCTCAACCCGTCAACTGCTGCCCTGGCTGGCTCTGCGGCAAAGGAACAACTACGACAGCAAGAGCAGCAGACCCTCTAGCACCCGTGATCTCTTGCCCAGCGCTGCGTCGCAAATTCGCTTGTTTCACACTGGTCGGTGTTAAGCGTCGCGTGACCACTGCCCAAAAGCTCGCTATTGAGGTTTGTTGATCCGCAGTACACTACTGCTATCACGCTTGTTCTGGTGGTGAGCAATTTGTCGTCCTGATCAATCAGCACTGTGTTTCCAAGGCACAGATCCCTTGTAAATGATGTCGATTCCATAAAGTCTTCTTCGCCTCTCTGCGGCGCGCTTGCAAGTGCAAGGTCTACTTTGTACATTGTGCCATTGATCCTCACGTAAAGTGTGTCGCCGTCTACTATCCTTGTCACAATGCCTTCGGCACACCCGGCTGTCCCGTGGCAGGTCGCAGAGCCAGCGCGTGCCGTGCGGGTCGCGCTCGCGTGCCCTTCAGGATCGTTCAGGTCATCGCGTGTCTCTGTCACAAATTCCCATCTGTTGCTGCCATCAGGCATCCGCTGCCAGGTTGAGTCATCGTCACCCAGATCAACGAGCGAAGGCGTGCTGCCTATTATCTCCCCGGAGTCATCTGCAAGGCTGAGGCTTTCCGCAGTATTTGACAGGACCTGTCCCTCAAACTCCAATACATAGGTCTCATTTGCTTCTATCACAGTGTCTGAGGGCACGTGTATAGTTACAGTCTTGAAAGAGGTCGTTATCTCAAATCCGCTGATATCTGCATCATCATCAGAGGGATTGTAGATCTCGATCCATTCATTGCCTTCGTCGCTTCCCTGCGGGTTGAGCTCAACTTCGTTTATCACGACACTACCAGTTTGAGAGCCTTCATCTAGGAATGGAGAGTCATTGTCTTCTGGTCTCTCAGTGCCAGTGCCTGGAGAGTCATTGTCTTCTGGTCTCTCAGTGCCAGTGCCATCATCAATGATCGATGTCGCATTCTCAATTATCGACGTCTTTGCATTTCCCAGTAGAGAATCTGTCAATTTGTCAGCGATAGAAGTGTCGTTGTTGTTGCTGCTCTGCACGCCGGTTACCCCGGTTGCAGGCATACCTACTGCCAGCAACAACGCAAATGTGATAACAAAATAATTCATCGACAATATTCCCTACCTTTTCACAATGAGCAAACGCTCTGGAAAATTATAACGGTTATGAAATCTATCTCTAGAGCAAAAGTGTTGCTATTGCTGCCCGAGTTTTCTGTGCATATATACCCGCTTCATCCTGCTAAGACCAAGAACTAGCACAATTACAACTGCGATGGCAATTGCTGCTTGCACTGCGGACACAGTCAGCCTGCTACCTCTGCCATCAAACAGCGTCATGTCTATCGGCGCAACAACGATTACCAAGAACGCGGCTGCGGCGAGTATCATAGCCCATACACCAATCAGGAAAAGTGCAAGCCCACCCAGTCCCATATCGTCATCATCCTCCTCGCATTCCCAACATAAAGTACTGCATAGCTATGGTAACAAACGCCAAAAATGCTGTAAACCCGGCCAGCTTGAATATCTTGTATCCGATCTCTTTCTCCCCCAGCGGCCCATCTGCGAGTATCAGTCGCACAAGTGTTGCCGGCGCTGCCCTGTCAGTCGACGCAGCCATTTTCAAGTCGTCCCGCACGACGGTCGGGCGCGCCTTAACTTCCCTGTGCTCCACTATGCGCTTGACGCTTGCAAGGAACAGGAAAGAGTTCATGACTGCAGGCAGCAGCGCAATGACTCCAATTACTTCAGAGCTACCGGCGATCGCAAGCGCGCCATACATTGTTCCAAGCAACAGAGTACCCGAGTCTCCGGGAAATATCCTGCTTGGGAACTTGTGATATTTGTAAAATGCGACCGTTCCAAACAAGAGTGGAAGTGCGGCAAGGAAGAGTTCGTGGCTGCCAAAAATCGCGATGCTTGCCAGAAGTGGGATCGTCGCAATTATAAGAAAGCCGCTCGCCACTCCGTTGAGCACATCTATCGAATTTATGGTATTGCCGGCGACCGGGATAATGACAAGTATGAGCGGCAGGTAGAGCAAGGGTATGAATGCCCGGCCAAATATCAAGTTGAGAAAATCGCCATGCACCCCGCCGACATAGAGGTCAAGGACTATGAGAGGGATCGCCGCTCCAAGCAGCGCGACCGGCTTGAACCAGCCGGGCATCACCTTGCTGTCGTCGATATATCCCACCACAAATGCAATTGCAGTCGATAGTACCACTGCAAGTACTGCGATGTCCATTGTCAGAAGATACAGTACAATTTCTGCAGCTGCAATCCCGGCCATGATGACAGGCCCGGCCGGCCTTGGTATCATTGGCTTGCCGCGCTTGTGCGCATCTGGGACGACCCTGCCTTTGGCGGTAAGGGAACGAATGGCAACAGGCATCAGTAGCAAGATGACAAAGAACGATATGGCTGACACGGCTGTGCCGTAGATTAGCAGATTAGCTACGTCAAGCATTTGCTATTGCTGACCCAGCCCCTTTTTCTTTAGTTGATCTTTCAGTTTTTCTGCTACCGCCGGCCCTATCTTTGGGATACCGGCAAGCTTGGCCTTCGGCGTCTTGGCAATCTTGCCAACATCAGTAAGACCTGCAGCATAAAGCACACGGGCCCTGACGCGCCCGATACCCTCGAGTGCAACGAGGGGTAGCAATTCTTGCTTCACGCCATACCGTATCCTGGTGCGGAGGTTATAAAGCTCTGCCAGTATGTCCTCTCTCCTCAAGAGCTTGGCTACCTCATAGAGTGAATGAGCGAGCCATTCTCCCATCTCCACCATTCTGTGCATGTCACCTGGCTCGACCCCCATCTTGTCGCTCAGCGACTTGTCACCGGTCTCTTCCACCCACTCGCACAAGGCCCAAAAGCTGCGCGTGCAGTCGTACTCGCTTACAGGATAGAGCAGTTCATCCCCCCGGCCTTCGATCAGGAGTGCAACCTCTTCATGATCCCTTTTGCGGAGTGACAGCTTTGGATAAAAGTCAGGGCTTGACGTTATCAGGTGCAAAAAGCCAAGCGTGTGCTTTTTACCATCTCCACGTTCCAGCCTCTCAAGGGCATTTCTGAACGCAACTGCTGTGACCGGATCGATGTAAAGGAGCGACGTGCGTTTGCCAAACTCGGTCGCCATGTACCGGTCATTCTTTGACTTGACCAGATCTTCCTGCTCCAGATAATCGAGTGCCGACTCTACCTTGAACTCGACTGCTGCTTTTCTGTACTGGCGGGCAAACAGTGTGGATGAAAACAGATCATGGATTTCTGGCTTTTTCATCCCCGGCACTGTCGCGATGGCAGAAAGCAGATGGAACCGTACAGCGCTGTCGCTTGAAAGCTGCGAGCGCAGTGGCTCAGGAGCGCCAAGCACATAACGATCATAGAGTTCATCAGAGTTTACTCCTGACTCGCTCACAATTATGGCTTCGCCAAAGGTGTCGTATTTCGGTCTGCCGGCCCTGCCGCACAGCTGCTTGTATTCTAGCACGCTTATCGGCACGCTCCCGCCATAGTCCGAGTCGTAGCGCAAGATGCTGGAAATAACAACTCTTCTTGCAGGGAGATTTACGCCTGCCGCAAGGGTTGGAGTCGCTGCCAGGATTTTGATGATGCCGCTCTTGAACGAGTCCTCCACAAGCTTTCTGCTTGTTGGCCCAAGGCCGGCATGGTGAAATGCAACTCCTTTTGCCGCGAGTTGCCCAAGTGTCTTTGTCAGCTCGCTATCGTCCCCTTCGAGGATCTCAGCAGACACTCTTGCAGCCTGCTCTTTGGAGCTCTTGTCGAGCCGCTTATAGACACCCTCTGCCGCCTTTGCTGCAAGTGAGACAGCTCGCTTCCTAGTCTCTGCAAAAATGAGTGCCTGCCCGCCGTTGTCCAGCGAACCAATGGCAAGGTCAACTGCAGAGGAAATGCCTGAGCTTCCGACCTGCAGCGTGCGGCCATCATTCATCCTTGCCCTCCCGTATTCATAGACGCCTTCGACCAGCTTTGTAGGACGCCAGTCACTTTCTACTAGCTCGCATCCAAGCCAGTCTGCGATTTCGTCTGAATTGGCAACTGTCGCCGACAGGGCCACAACTTGCGATTGTGGATAATGCTTGCGGATTTTTGTCAGCATCATTTCAAGTGTAGGGCCTCTTTCCCGGTCCCCAATCAAATGGACTTCATCTGATACAAAAAGCGCGATCTCGCCTAGCCACTCTGCGTTATGCCGGAAGAGAGTGTCCATCTTTTCGTTTGTCAGAACAATGATATCAGCATTTGCCAGCTCTTTTCCAGACGAGTCATAGTCGCCTGTTGCGACAGCCACTCTGATCTTCCTGCCCAGGTCAAGCTTTTCGAGAACCTTTAAATCGTCATATTTCTCGCTTGCAAGCGCCCTGAGCGGAGTGAGGTACATGGCTTTGCCGCCCTTCTCGACTGCTTTGAGGATGGCCATCATTGCCACCAGTGTCTTGCCGCTTGCAGTCGGTGTGGTCACAAGCAGCCTCTTGCCTTCAAGTATACCATGCTCAAGGGCCATCTCCTGTGGAGGATAAAGGGAAGAATATCCAAGGTGCGCAAGAAGCGCTTTTACTGCTCCATCGGTAATGGCGGTTGAAGACAATTCGTTAGCAAGTAAGCAGCATGGCTATTTTAAAAATGCACTCACTATCATGCTTTTGCCCAGAATCCCGGCCGCCTTTCAAAGATCTGACCCTCGCGATTGAATTTCTGGATGAATTTTTTCGCTTCTTCTTCGGTGAACTTGCCGGTCTTGACCAGCTCGTCCACGAGTGCCCTGTCCTCGACGTCATTGTTCTCGTTCCCTGACAATCCCCGGAATACTTCCATGAACATCTTTTCCTTTGAAACAACGCTCTGGGGTTTGCCGTACAGGACCCCAAGGTCGGTCTTGCCAGTGTTGACATCCACGCCGGCGGTCCTCATCATGCTGTCCACAAGATAGATCGCGCGCTGGGCGTCTTCCGCGTCCACTTTGTCCTTCAGCAAGAGCCTCGCTCTGGCAGTCGCAAGCCTGACCAATCCCTCCAACTGCCTCGGAGTCACGGTTATCATGCCCTCAGACTCGACCTTTCTCATATCCATGTAGTAGTTGCGGACAATGTCGATTGCCTCTGGTGTGAGCGATGGCTCGCCTTGCTTTGCATACGCCAGGTACTTGCTGAAAAGGTCTATTTCAATTGGCGGCTTCGCAGCGTGCTCTACATCCTTGTGTATCTCCAAGATGTGGCTTGCAATCAGGCTGTCCTTATCCTTCTCCGGGATGTCCCTTACGATGAATATCAGGTCAAACCTTGTCAAAAGTGGTACCGGCAGGTTCACATTTTCCGTGATGTTCTTGTATGGATCGTACTTGCCATACATAGGGTTGGCCGCCGCCATAATCGAGGTCCTTGCATTCAGAGTAGCCACAATTCCACCTTTTGCAACCGAACAGGTCTGCTGTTCCATCACCTCGTGCAGTGCCGACCTGTCCTCCGGCTTGATCTTGTCAAACTCGTCGATGCAGACCAGCCCCTGATCGCCCAAGACTACCGCGCCAGCTTCAAGCATCATGATCCCGGACTTGTCACGGATGACCGCTGCTGTGAGCCCTGCAGCGGTCGAACCTCTGCCCGAAGTGTAAAGCCCCCTCGGGGCTATTTTTGCGGCGAATTTGAGCATTTCTGATTTAGCAACACCGGGATCACCGACCAAGAGAAGGTTGATGTCCCCCCTTCTCGTAGAACCATCTTCCAGTTTTTTGGTGACCGATCCGACGATAAGGAGCAATATAGCCTCCTTGATCACTTCGTGGCCGTAAATGTGGGGTGCAAATGACGCGATCAGTTTTTCGTAGGCGTCGGGCTTTGACGCGATCGTCCTTATCTGGCGCTCGTCCTCGGCGCTTATCATTATCCTTTCAGCCGAGCGAGTATCTTTGCTGCCGGCGCGGCCGCCAAGGTACTCGATGTTGTTTCCTTCCATCCTCAACCTGAAGAGGCTGGTCTTTGCTGCCGGCGCAGCCGGCTCTTGCTCGATCCGGATGATGCCGGTGAGCATTATCCTGTCGCCGGGCCTACACTGGTCAACAAGATCGCCCATGACCGTAACCTCCACATAGTGGGGCAGCTGGCCTGCAGGAAGGTCTTCTGGCAGCTCCTGCAGCCGCACAAGCTGGAAATCGATAAAGATGCTGGCCTCTGGATCCATCTCGAGCTCTTTTTCAGAGCAGGCAGGGCATTTCTGTGGCTTTTTCAGCACAAGCCCCTTCAGCTGCGCCTCTGTCATCGTGTTGCAGTTTGTGCACCGGTAGGCGACCTTTTTTGCCAGAGGCTTGATCTCTGACGAGCGGACCACCATGCCGGAGACACTCACCAGCTTGTCAATCAAGTCGGCGTTTATTTCGCGAAGCCCTTTCTGGACTGTATAGTTTCCTATCCTCACCCGTATCTTGTCGCGGATTTCCTGTTCATAGTCAGGATGGATCTCTCGCATTATCGAGAGCACAGCCTCGTTGAACGCCGCAAAGTACTCGTCAGGATGGTACGTTATCTCTTTTGCAAGAGTCGGGTTGTACGAGTCCATGTCAATGTAGTCAACTACAAGCGACTGCGCGCCAAGCGCCATCATATTATTTATCTTGTCAAAGTACTTGTAATTGCCCTCGCGGTCCTTGAATGCTTTTAGGAACTTCTCCAGTTCGTTTGCAAGCGCCGCTGCGGTTTGCTGCTGCTCAGCCAAACTTTTTCAGCACTCCTTTCTTGAATCTTGTTGAGGCGTTATTTATCAGGTTGTAAAGCTCCTTCTCCTCTGCTGAGAGCTTGGCTTCAAGCTCGGGCGACAGAGGCGAAGCAGCTGCCAGTTTCACAATTTTTTCAAGCCGGGCAGCAACAAACGTGTTAAGCGAGACGAGCAAATTCTCGCGCTCCCTGTCCTTCAGTCCTTCCAGGTAATCATTGGCGCGCACATAAAAGTCAACGTCGATTCCAGACAGGTCATGTGGTTTGGCAATGCGCTCACGATTCATCGCGCGCGAAATATAACCAGCTAGATCACTGGGCTGAATCTCGACAGCCCCCTGATCTACGAGGATCTTGGCTACCCAGCGCTGGAGCGACGACATGTCTCCTTCTTTTGCATCGATGGCAATTGTGCCTACAGCCATCTTGACATCTTTTTTAAAAGTCACGCGGACCTCTTCTGTGAGGTAGCCCAGCCGGTAGGCGCTCTGTATTACTTCTATGCGGGGTTGGGCCAAAGCATCCGCTGACATATCGGGAGAGGTGGTAAGAAGGAAGTTCCTATTATATGTCGTGCCGGGAGAGCTTTTGTTAAGCTCCAAGCTAGCTTCAAGCTGTTGTTGTAGAAAAATCGTGCATTAGAGAGATAGCAAGATATTAATTGTTAAACCATTTCATGGTCTACACACGTAATGTCGGCCAAGAAAACAGATCTGGAAAACTTAATGTGGTCTGAGAAGTACAGGCCGAAAAAGCTGGGAGAGATAGTTGATCAGAAGGAGATAATCAAG
This sequence comes from Nitrososphaera sp., assembly GCA_036381375.1. Lineage (GTDB taxonomy): Archaea > Thermoproteota > Nitrososphaeria > Nitrososphaerales > Nitrososphaeraceae > Nitrososphaera. The sequence continues at coordinate 17,444 of DASVCY010000043.1, forward strand.
GGCATATCCAACCTCATAAAGAGCCCAGATATTCCTCACATGCTCTTTGCGGGGCCTGCAGGAGTAGGCAAGACCACCACAGCTCTCTGCATCGCGATGGAGCTCCTCGGCGAAGAATGGAAAAGGAACACTCTGGAGCTCAATGCCTCTGACGAGCGCGGGATCAAGATGGTGCGAGAGCGTGTAAAAGAGTTTGCCGCTTCAATCAAACTGGCAGGTGACAAAGAGTTTGGCAAACCCAAGATAATCATACTGGACGAAGCCGACGAAATGACTTCTGAGGCTCAGACAGCGCTCAGGCGTATAATAGAAGACAGCGCAAAGACTACCAGATTCATTGTAGTATGCAACTACCTTTCGCAGATAATAGAACCGATCCAGAGCAGGTGTGTCGTGTTCAGGTTTACCCGCCTGCCAAGGGAGGATGTCATCGATCACCTAAAAATGATCTGCGAAAAGGAAAAGGTCAAGTTTGAAGAAAAGGCGATTGCGCAGATATACGATGCGACTGGGGGGGACATGCGCCACTCCATCAACATCATGCAGGCGGCAGCTGGCATGGGGTCTGTTTCTTCTGCCAACGTCGCAGCCGCCATGGGGCTTTCAGGCAGGGCAAGGGTAGGCGAGGTATTGAAGCTGGCAATGTCGGGCAAGTTCAACGAAGCCCGCGCGAAGCTGCTAGAGCTGACGCAGGTGTACGGCATGTCAGAGACTGATTTTATGAAGTACGCCAATCAAGAAGGGTATGAGATGAAGCTCGAAAAGCCCGAAGAGTTTGCCGCCATAATGGCAGAATACGATTACAGACTCTCTGCTGGCGCGCATCCTGAAATCCAGCTAGCTGCTCTACTTGCGCAGCTTGGAAGGTTGGCAGTAAAGAAGTAAAGTCAATAGTTGGCTCAAAAAGATATTTCAGAAATAAAAATCCACAAGCAAACAGGCTAGCTAGTATTCGTCCTCAAACTCTTCGCCGCCTACCTCTTCCTCCACTTCTTCAAAGTCCTCTTCTAGTTCCTCGCGTTCCTCTGCACTCTTGTATGGAAGGTCTGCTTCGCCCGGGGCCCCGCAGACTGGGCACTTGAACTCTATGGTCTGCCCTTCCAGATCCAGCGGGAACTCTTTGGAGAATACTTCGTCGCACTTGCTGCAGACAAGTGTTGTCTGGATGCTGTCCTGACTGAACTTGTGGGACTGCACTCTAAATGAGGTGTTCGCCAATTTGTTGTTCTTCTTACGTATAGGAATTCCCCTTTTTTATAAGCGTTAGTGGCTTGTATATATAGTAATTTTTTAGTTTCCGGTTATCCCTTGGGCCACAAGGATGGAATAACACCCAAGCCCGCACTCTTCGCATATCGGCTTCATGCCCTTCGCGTCTGCGCTCCCTATGCAGCATGGCTGCTTGACCCTGCCCATATGGTCAAGCGATAGTATGGCCCATGAGGGGCAGTCAACTGGTGTCGTCCCGACTCCTCCCCAATTGCCCTTCATGAGCGATATCTGCTTGACAGAGTTTATGACAAAGTCAGGATACTTTTTCTTTAGCGCGATTATCTTGTCAACCACTGAGCTTCGCAGCTCGCCGAATGGCAGCATCAAGGGATCTCCCTTGACAAATGGTGTATGGAACTGGAAGCCGATCTTGTTCACTATGCCTCGCCACTCCTCAACCAAGTCCTCAACTGCCATGTAGTTCTGCGAGTTTATGGTCATCGTTATCCAGATGTCTTTCCACGCAGGCTTGCCCCTTCTGTCCGGCCCCGAGATGTAGTCCAGGATATTTTTCTTTGTTTTCTCGTACGATCCCTTGCCCCTTATTCTGTCATGCACCTCTTGTGTGCCGTCCATCGATACCCAGTAGAAATACAGTCCGTCATAGCGTATGAGAGGGAACGTGGCGTTTGTAACCACGCAGACCCTTCCAGGCATCTCCTTGCAAAAGAGCTCCAAAAGATCTGGACGGAGCGTCGGCTCGCCCCCTACAAGCGTGGTGACAAAGATGTGCTGTTTGTTGAACTTTTCCTTGATTATCTTCCTCCAGTCCTCCACCGTCATGTCCGGCTCTTCCTTTCGGTTGAGCCACCAGTAGCAGTGAGTGCAGTGGAGGTTGCAGACATTGTTAACGTCGACAGAGCCATACATCGGTTGCCTTATGCGGAACAGCCTGTACGCGGTCATCTTCTTGAATATGCTGATGTAAAACGGCATCTCCCGCAAGAGGTCTGTTATGCCGCGGCCGTAAATGAGGTCTACCACAGTTATCCATATTCTTCTACGTTAATAAACAGATTGACGATGAGTACTAGCTTATTGCAGGTCTTCTGCTTTAGTCCTGTTGATGTCTGCCCGTGACTTTCTGGCCAATTCGATAGCCCGGTTACGTCTTGGCTGCAGGACAAGGACATAGAACGAGCCAGCGAGATACACGCTAAGCAAAGCCACCTGCGCCACTATCGTCTCAAGCGTGGGGTGGATGCCAGTCATTGTGGCGGTGTTGATATCAAGCCTTGGCACCGTACCGATCAGGTGAGTGGTCGGGATATATCCGACTTCTTGGAACTCGCGCACAGCATTGCCCATGAACGCTATTGACATGTATGCGCCGATGCCCATCGTCACTGCAAAGAGCACTCGCAGCGGAAGTTTCTTGCCAAGCCTCCTTACCAAGAAGGTTAGCGCGGTTATCACGCCGAGCCCTACTACCAAGCCGGCCACCACGTACCACTCCATGTACTTTGCAAATGAAATCATGGCTTGGTAAAAGAGCACAGTCTCAAAGCCTTCGCGATAGACTGTAAAGAAAGACAGCATGATAAAGACCATGATGCTGCCGGTAGTCGTAGCCTTCCATACTTTCGCCTTGACGAACTCGATCCACTTTTTCGTCTCCACCTTGTTTAGTATCCAGAAGCTGACCCAGAACAACACTGCGACAGCTGACACGCCGGCGATGGCCTCTATCAGCTCTCTGCTTGCGCCGGAAATTTCGATAATAAACTGGGCAATGAACCATGTCACTGCGGTTGCCGCAAACGCAAGGACAATGCCATAGTAGACATGTTTCTTGAAGCGCTCGTTCCTCGATGCTTCAAGGTAGGTCAATATGGCGCCAACAATGAGCGCCGATTCCAGCCCCTCACGGAATATTATTGAAAACGAGCTTGAAAACGCGATTGCAGGCGCAACAACTCCAGTGCCAGAGACAAGACGCTCCGACTCGTCCAGGCCACGCCTGATTTCTATCACTTTGCCTTCGACCTGCTCGTATGAAGCCTGTGCCTGTATCAGGTTGCGGAGCTCGGCGAACCTGATCTCCATTTCAAGCGTAAAGTCAGGATCAATCGGTCTCAATGGAATTTCGATCCTTTCATAACTGTCAAGGTATGCAGAACGTGATGTCAAAAGGGCGCCATCTGCGTTACCTTCCCCGTACAGCCTGAGCACTTCATCCAGCTTGAGGCGTATCTGGTCAATGTCAGCCCTCACTGCGGCCTTGGCTGCATCGTCAGCTTCTCCCATCTCCCTGCGATCGCCGGTGTAGGTGCCAAAGCCGGCTGCCAGCTCGTCAATGTTCGCAAAACCGGAAGGAGTGTTTGAACCATCAGCAAATGAAGGATCGTTTGCCAGAAGCTCTTCGGCTTGATCAAGTTTTTCGAGTATGCCGTTGACATGTTCTTCAATCACAGTGGGCGGCTCCTCGGCCCGTATCATTTCGCGGAGCTCTTCCCTCATCTCGATTTCAATTGCGCCCATGAGCTCAGGATCGTGCTTTTCGATCGGCGCCTCAAGGTATTCATAGTTGTCAAGATAAGCGGTTATGGCATACTGGTCTGCCAGTTCATAGTTGCCGTTGTTGACTTCTGTCACGACCTTACCCAAGAGCTCTCTGATAGTTGAAAAGTATGTGTTATTCTCATTTGCGCTGCCGCTCCCAGCGCTAAGCGACAGCTCCTCGGCAAAGTCACGCTCTATGGCACTTGCAAGCCGCGCTACAGATTCATAAGGTGCCCTTTGTTCAAGCAAGCCCTTCAGCTCGGCAAAGAAGGAATCTACCTCTGCGCTCCGCCTCTCGTCAAACGAGGCGGATATCGACTGGTATTTCCATTCTGCTACGTTGACAAGCCCTATTGCGTTTTCATATTCAACCTGGTTTGACCCGCTGTTGGACATCTGGTACGACTGCATTGCGTCCCTCAGAAGGAATACAACAGTCTGGGATACCATGCCCTTGTCGGTAGCGAGTGGACCCAGTTTGGCCAGGGTGCTGTCAAGCAGCGCGTTTATTCCTGTAATTTCCTGCCGCAGAGCATCTATCGACAGGTCGCCTGTTCTGACGGCGATAGGGAGGTCGGTAAGACGCGCTTCCAGTTCGGTTGCGGACTGGTCATCAAGCTCTTTCAGTTGCTCTTTTGCCGAAGGGAAGGTTGTAGTGTGTGGGATAAACGCATGTGCAAATGCCGCTTCTCTGTCTCCAGCGGCCAGGCCCTGGTCTGCAAGCTGAAGCTGCGTCCTGATCCTCTCCAAGTTTACCATGATTATCAGCGCGTCGGCATCATCATTGCTATTACTAGTCTGTGCAAAAGAGGCGAGCGGTGACAATGACAATACAAGTGCGAAAACGAGCACAATTGAAGGATTTTTCAATGCAGACAGCATCATCACCATTTCAACTCAAACCCAATAGCTGCGCCTCATCGACGCAGTTAGGCTTACCTAATTCCCTTTATTTAAACCCTCGTTGCAATGGCTATAGCTATAGACGGCAAATGTCCTACCTCCGCTACCCAGCAAAAATTTAGCAGAATAAGGGTATGGGGAACAAAGAAAACCCACGCCATTTACAGTAGATCAAAAATTTGCTAGTGATTGAATGATTATTATTGCATAACTTTCTGCTGCCCATGCATGTACAGATACAGCACGAAAAAGCACGGGGGAGGCACACACTTAGAGTCGAAAATACAGGATAGCGGAAAAATTCCCCCTTTGGCTACCTCCTCATACTTTCCCAACGCATTTGGTGGCCGGGCGGCAGGATCATCAGCGTTTGTACATACGTACTTACATTCAGAATCGGATAGAGCCTTTGCCAGCCTGCAAAATGACAAAGTCTTGATCTGTTAGAAAGCATGTGGTTTTTGCCACTCGACGAACGATAAATCAAGCAATTAACAAACCTAGATTAAGTCTCTATATACTGATTTTGTAAACATGTCACACAATTATTTTAGTATAGATTATTACTGACAACAATTTGTGTCCGCGTGCAGCATTGTCCTTGAGCTTAATGCAAGCGAGCGGGCAAGGCAGATGCTTGCCTCGACAATAACTACGCTGTATAGCTGCGATGAAGAGGTAGGCTACCAAATAGAGTCAATCTTTGCGACGTTTTGGCAGCTTGCAAGAAAAGCAGATGACATGATTGATTATTCTTCTTCTTCAGACTTGAAGTGGCTTCAGGTTCTACAGCAGGTCTTTCGATTATGCAGCCGTGTGCAGAGTGTGCCTCCCTCCTCAGTTTCGGCAGAAGCGTGGTCCAGGACTTTGGCGAAATTCTTTGACTTGATGAGCATGACCTGCAGAGGAGAGGTTGAAGACCTTCAGCTTGCAAGAGGATCGTTGTCAGATTGCTACTATAACAGGATGGTTCTTCTAAAGACCGGCCCATGGTTTACCGGTAGAATAGAGTGTGCAACCCTTGCAACAGGTCACGAGATTGATAGCCGTCTTCAAGAATATGGTAATCTGTCCTGTCT
>DASVCY010000044.1:0-37169 GCA_036381375.1 Nitrososphaera sp.
TGGCTATTCGTGCAACAGAGCAACTCGAGCGATTAGCTTATATTTATATCACTAGCGATATGGTTACCATATTAGCGCCTCATAAGGTGTCAGGATACCTTTATTTTGTCAAACCCTACGACTAGCGCATGCACTAATGTACACCCGTGGCGAGGAAGAAGATGAGCTTCGAAAGAAATTCGAGTTGCCAGGCAGCAAACCGCACTACCCACCGTCGTTGACATTCACAATAACTCACATGCGCCTTGCGATCGAGCCCGATTTGCAAGAACGCTCGATCAGCTGCGATCAGAAATTATCGATCACAATCATTCAGGATACTGATACCATTGAGCTGGACGCAGTAGAACTGCAAGTAAAGTCAGTGTCTGCAGGCGGCAAGCTGAGCTTCCGAAGCCTTGGTGAAAAGCTCATCATAAGGCTTGGAAGAACGATGAAAGAGGGCAGCAAGATTGAGCTCGCTATTGCATATACGGCCAAGCCGCGGCAGGGCTTCTATTTCGTCGCACCAGACAAACACTATCCTAACAAGCACTTCGAAGCATGGACTCAAGGCGAGACAACGCAGGCAAGGCACTGGTTCCCTTGCATTGATCATCCGCAGGTGAAATTTTCAAGCGAGATTTCAGTCGCCGTGCAGCAGGGATTTATTGCGATTTCAAACGGCAGGCTCTTGAAGGTGGAACGGAAGGGCAAGATGCAGGTCTATCATTTCTCAGAGCCAAATCCGCATCCAGCCTACCTTACCTCAGTGGTAGTGGGCAAGTATGCCGAGATAAAGGACGATAGCAACAACCTGCTGCTGCAGTATTATGTGCCGGCCGAAAGAAAGCAAGACGCCGCAAGGTCGTTCGACCAGACGCCCAAGATGATCAAGTTCTTTGAAGAATATCTTGGCACAAAATATCCATATGAAAAATACTCTCAGGTCGCAGTGCAGGATTTCATCTTCGGCGGCATGGAAAATTCCAGTTGCACTACACTGACGCTTGACACGCTGCACGACGAAAAGGCTCACCTGGACTTTACAAGCGACTACCTCGTATCGCATGAGCTTGCTCATCAGTGGTTCGGCGATTTGGTGACGTGCAGGGACTGGCAGCACATCTGGCTAAACGAGGGCTTTGCCACTTATTGCGAGGCGCTTTACTGGGAAGCAAGCAGGGGCAATGACGAGTTCCAGTACTACGTCATGCAGACTGCAGACGACTACTTCGAGGAGGCCGGTACAAGATACATGAGACCTATTGTTACAAAGGTGTACAAGCACCCTGACGACCTGTTTGACAGGCACACTTACGAAAAGGGCGGGTGTGTGCTACACATGCTCCGCCACTATGTCGGCGACAAGTACTTCCGGAGGTCGCTCAAGACTTATCTGCAGCGATTTGCCAACAGCACCGCCGAAACTGATGACCTGCGCAAGATATTCGAGCTTGAAACGGGCAAGAGCCTCCAGCAATTCTTCGACCAGTGGCTCTTCAGGGAAGGCCACCCAGACCTGAAGGTAAGCTTTTCGCAGAACCGCGGCATAGTCAAAATAGATATCGAGCAGACGCAGGCAGGTGAGCCATTTGACTTTTCGCTCGAAGTGAAGCTGGCGTTTGCAAGGACGAAAAAGACGCATACTTTCAGGATCTCGGAAAAACAGACCTCATTCCAGATCCCTGTTGACGGAGAAGTGGAATGGTTCTCTGTGGATCCGCAGTTCAAGATCCTAAAGACGTTATCAGTAAAGGCACCGGCTGAGATGCTGATCAGGCAATTGTTGGAAGGCGAGACCGTGATCGAACGCGTTGGAGCAGCGCGGTCGCTCAAGGACAAGTCTTCCGACTCTGTCATTGACGCGCTGAAAAAGGCGGTACTGGAAGAAAAGTTCTGGGGAGTCGCCGCCGAAGCTGCAAAGGCGCTCGGCTCCATCAAAACCGACTATGCCTATGAAGCGCTGAAAAAGTGTCTGTCCGTAAAGCATCCAAAGGCAAGGCGCGCCGTAGTAAGGGCGCTGGGCGAATTCCGCAAAGAAGAGACGCTGGAGCTCCTAAAGTCTCTGCTGCAGAAGGACGAGAGCTATTTTGTCGGGTCTGAAGCCGCCACTGCAATCGGCAAGACAAGGAGCAAGAAGGTAATACCGCTATTGAAAAAGGCCACATCCATTGAAAGCTTCCAGAATGTAGTAGCGCAAGGCGCGATCGCTGGGCTCAAGGAGTTCCCCGGAGATAGAGACATCGCCAATTTCCTTGTTGAAAAGACCAGGTACGGCAACCACCACAGGATAAGGGAGGCGGCTACTTTTGCGCTCGGCAAGTTTGCAGACAACCAACAGATCTTTGATCACCTGAAATCGCTGTTGACGGACAAGTGGTTCAGGGTACGCATCAATGCATGCAGGGCGCTTGCAGATGCCGAGCTGCCAAAGGCAATCCCCGAACTCTCATGGGTAGCTGAGCATGACCTTGACCACAGGGTCAGGAGGGTGGCAGAAGAATGCATCAACGTAATCAAGGACTCGACAAAGAAGCCAAAGGAAGTCGCCCAGATGAGAGAGGAGCTTGACAAAGTCAAGTCAAAGAATCTAGAACTCCTGCAAAAGGTCGACAGGCTAGAGCGCGAGCTACGCTAGCAAAAAGTCGGCCACTATCCTGTTGAACAGATCCGGCCTCTCCGCATGGGGCCGGTGGCCGCAACTCTCAAGAAGCACTACGCGGCAATTCCTCATCTTTACAAAAGGCTCTGCAAATTTTACCGGGATCATGATGTCCTCCTTGCCCCAGATGAGCAGGATGGGCGCTTTGATCTTGCGCAGCTTTCTGTCTGTCAACCGCGGTGCCCGCGCGCTTCCCCTCAACGCAGACAGGAACGCATGCTTTGCGCCGGGCATGGAGATCTTCTCAAGCACTGTTTTTGCGTACGAGTTGTCAACCGGCTTGTTATCCACGGCATAAAGAGTCTTTTTTACCTCCTGCACTGTTTTTGCGTCAAGCACCTTGACATACCTCCGTAGCGCTGGCGAGCCCTTGAACGAGCGCGGGAGCGCGCCTGCAGGGCTTGTCAGCACGAGCTTTTCCACAAGCCCAGGATGGCTTATTGCGATTTCGGCTGCGATGTGGCCGCCAAGCGACGACCCGACCACAGATATCTTGCCAACCCGTATCTGCTTTAGGAAATCAACAAGGAAATCGCGGTAGAACTTTATCGTATAGCTGATCTTCGGCTTGTCGCTCTGCCCAAACCCTGGCAGATCTATTGCGATGACCCGCATAGTCTTTGCAAGCTCCTCGATGTTGTTTGTCCAGCTCTCAATAGAGCCGCCAAGCCCGTGGACCAGGAGTACAGGAACGCCTCTTCCAAGATCTGCATAGCGGACGCGTATATTGCCAGCCTTTTGGGTGTGCAGGTAGTCCAACTAATAACTAACGTGAACGCACACGTCTTGTTGTAAATAGTTTGCTGTAGAGCAGGAACTGTTCCTCGTCCTTTGTCATGTGCTTTTCGATGTATGAGGTCAGCCGTGTGCTGTCGTGGCAGACTATCTGGAGTTGCTCAAATCCGTTGTCCACATAGATGCTTGTCGCAAATGAAACAAGCTGCCTGAGTGCGGCCGTCGATTCCGAATCAAGGTACACTATCTGCATGATCTTTTTCCTATCCCAGTAGCCGTGTCTGTTCATTATCGCGATCCCGCTTATGGGTGAGCCTGCCACTATCACGTTCTTTTCCTTGACAAAGTTTCGGAGCGCCTTTCTGTCGAGCGGGTACCAGTGCCACGACTTGACATATGTCTTTGCAGATAATTGGTAGATCTTGGACTTTTCAAGATATTTCCAGATATCATTAAAATCGCTTGCCATGGCAAGCCGGGCGGTAGTAGATTTTGTTCTCACGGCCGGCTTTTCATGTGTGACATAGTATGCCCATCTTGATATCGCTTTAAAGCCATTCTTTTCGAGCATCCTTTGCGAAGGGACGTTTGTCACGTCGACTATGGCTGACGCCTGAACCGCTCCTTTTTTACGGCCGTACTCTAGCATCTCTCCTAAAAGCCGGGTCGCGATTTTCGAACGGCGATAGTCCGGGTGAACCCTCACCCCTTCGAGCCACGCAGTATTTCCATCCGGGCATACCACCACATGTGACATCGCAATGCTCCTCCCGTTCTCTTCGACAACATAGAGCCTGCCAGTCCGGTACCAGTGATCCCATACCCTATCAATATAATCACCCCAGCTAAACGTGTTCACGCAAAAGCTGAGGATCTCCTCTTTATCCGAGCTTTTAGCTGTTCTGATCTTCAATTTCCGGTCGTGGTCGCTTCTTCCATCTCCTTCATCATGGTTGCAACGAACTGCTTGACTTGGCCGATAAAATCAAGTGAGGCCGCAAGCGAGTCAGTCTCGTTGAATATCGTGACAACATAAGAGTGGGTGTCAAACTGGCTGATCCTCATATCGTTCCAGAACTTGTGTGACAGCTCGCCTCCGGTTTTTGATGTGAGCTGTATTGCGTCCATGGGGTTCTTGTGTCCGACATACTTGCCTGCCAGCGAAGGTATTCCGTCGATCCTGTCAAGTTTCGACAGGATGCGGTGAATGTCGTTGCTTCCCGTGACTATCGCGTGAAATACCACCCTCACCGCGTAAATGTCGTTTTCAATGTTGGTATTGAGGTGCTGCCTGAGTGCGGCCGCCACATAGCGCAGGCACGATATCGTCTCCTGATCGGGATTTTGTAGAGCGTTTGGGTAGCTCATTACTTGCAAAATTCTGAAGGGCAGGACGTTTGATTGCACGGGCGCAATCCGAAAGCCCTGTCGGAAAAACGAAGCCGTCCCTTGCATCGGGTGATTTCCCTGCTCTTGCATCTTGCTCGGGGTAAAGCCTTCTGCCTCGCTGAACGCGACATTCAACTTGTCCGCGTCAAAAGGCTCCCGGAAGTATAGCTGCACATTGAACTGGGTGATGTGGACTTTCACCTCTGCTTGCTCACTGCCTTTGCCGATGATTCCGGGTCTGCAGGGATTATTGTGAGCCAGGGCTTTAGCAGGTCGGGGTTGAGCTTGACTAGCTCGACTCCAGCATCCTTCAATAGCTGAGTGCCATCCTCTGAATAGTCCGCTATTACAACTATTCTCTTGATCCCGACACTAATGGCCATCTTGCTGCATTCAACGCAGGGTGCAAAAGTAGAATACAGCGTCGCCCCCTTGGTGCTGCCCGCGTTTCCAAAAAGGGCGCACTGCATTATCGCATTTGCCTCTGCATGCGTGCACAGGCATCTGTCGAGGCCCTCTCCCGACTTGACCTCACCCTTTATGCGGGCGATACAGCGGGGGCAGCCGCCTTCAAAGCAGTTCTTTATCCCCGGCGGGGTGCCATTGTAGCCGGTCGCTATCTGCCGGTTGTCCTTGACAATGACCGCGCCGATGTGTCGGGTGAGGCAGTTTGAGCGGAGCTTGGCGATCTCCGCCTGTAGCATGAAATAGGTGTCCCAGTCAGGTCTCTGCATATTCCCCCCTAGCAGTTACCGCGATTGCTATAAAATGTTAGCTGGCAGGAACACCTTCCGCAAGCACTCCTCCTGCCTTTTCCTTCTTACGCGTCCGCTCACCAGTCTTTTTGTTCATGCTGTCCACGGTGCCAAGCGCGAAGACATAGCGAATGCCTTCAGCCTTCATCTCTGGCGTAAGCATGCTGTTCATCTTGTCCACATCACGCCGGACATAACTTTCCTCGTGCTTGTTGGTGCGGGCCACTACATACATGAACGATTCTCCTTTATACTTGTGGATTTCAAAGACCTGCCCCATGCGCTAACTTTTGCCCACCAAGAAGTAGATCCTTGCGGTCAAGAAAAGTTAGTACAAGGCCAGATTTTTTGCAGGCTGAAAATGACATAAGGCTGTAAGAAATTTTTAATCTGCCTACACGGGCAATATTTTGCCAAAAATCAATATCATATGCGCAGGACTGGAATGGCAGGGGCAATAGACAGACCCCTCGATATTCTTGGCAAGACGCAATTATACTAGTCGCCGCCTCGACAAACAACGCATCGAAGCGCTGACTATTGTTCTTCTGTCAGCAGCCTTTTGCGCCTCAGCTGCACTTCGTCCCTTGCGAGTTTCAAGCCTACCAGCCCGATTGCGAGTCCGACTGCGGCCATGCCGGCTATCGTGTAGGAGTCCATGTTCAGTGGACGCCTACCTCAGCCAGCGCAAGGCGCCTCTTGCCTACTATCCTCCAAGCAAGTTCCATCGCAGCCAATGTGGGCGCGAACCCAAGCACGATCCATGCGACCGATTCGATTATTTCCATTACAGTGTTATAGGCTACTGATTGAGTGATTAACGCTGCTCAAAAGGGACACCTAGTTATCACAGCCTGAACATATTTTCAGCAGCGCTTTGTATCACTCTAACGCGGTTATGATAGCGCATATTATCAGCAGCGCTTTGTATCACTCTAACGCGGTTATGATAGCGCATAAAGGCTCTTTACCAAAGGTAAAATCCCTTCTGTCATCCCATTACATTACAACAACACAAGGCACGGCGTGGGGTGGGCATCCACAATCGGCATTTCCCCGCCCATTTCCATGTCGTTTTTCCTACGCTAATTAATGAAAAATTCGGAAACAGCTCAGCGCTAGAAAGCGATCATCATCACCATTTCCGTAGTAAACAGCACCATGCGTTGCGCTGATCTGACAGATAAATGTTAAGAGGCTGCGACCTCCTAGCTTGCTGTACTACTTGAAGAATTCGGACATTGCAAAGGTCATGCGCGACCTTGGATTCCTCACAGAGGTAGGAGGGGATGAGCCAAACTCCCAGTTCCGCGCTCGCGCGTACTATCGTGCAGCAGACACGATAACCCGCCTACAGGAAAATGTAACGGACATTTACAGCAGAAAAGGCCTGAAAGGGCTGCTCGGAATCCCATCGATTGGCAAGGCCATCGCAGCAAAGATTGAGGAGATGATCAAGACTGGGAAGGTGCACACTCTAGAAGAGATGAAGGCCAAGATCCCGATAAACATCGACGAATTCTCGAGCATAGAGGGCTTGGGACCGAAGACAATCAAGGCGATCTACGACGGCCTGAAAGTGAAAGATCTGGCTGAGCTAGAAAAGGCCGCAGCTGAAGGCAGACTGCGCGAGGTGCCTGGCCTTACCGAGAAGAAGGTTCAAGATATTTTGAAGCGGATCGAGTTTGCCAAGAAGGGCAAGGGCCGGCGTATCATAGGGGAGTTCTGGCCGCTGATAAAGGAGATAGAGAAAGCCCTGTCCGAGGTGGATGGCGTAAAAAATGCTGTTGCTGCCGGCTCGGTCAGGCGCATGAAGGAGACGATAGGAGACATAGACTATCTGGTGGCTGCAAACGACCCGGAACCAGTGATGGACTTTTTTGTCAGAATGCCTGAAGTTCAGGAAGTTATCGGAAGGGGTCCGGCAAAGGCGTTCGTAAGGCTGGCAGGCGGAATAGACGCCGACCTCCTGGTTGTGCCAGAAGAGAGCTGGGGCTCGGCTCTCCAGTATTTCACTGGCAGCAAGGAACATTCGGTAGAGCTCCGCAAGATAGCGATTACAAAGGGGCTGCGGCTGAACGAATGGGGCGTCTACCGGGGTGAAAAAAGGGTCGCTGGCAAAACCGAGGAGGAGGTCTATGAAGCACTCGGGCTGCAGTGGATTCCGCCAGAGATGCGGGAGAATGCTGGTGAGATAGAGCTTGCGCGGCAGAACAGGATTCCAGAGCTTGTCAAGTACGGGAGCCTCAAGGGAGACCTGCAGGTGCACAGTGAAAATAGCGACGGAACCGCTACAATAGAAGAGATGGCTCGGGGCGCAAAGGCGTTTGGACTCGACTATATTGCGCTCACAGACCACACAAAGAGTCTGGCCCTTGCAGGCGGCCTTGACGAGGAGAAGCTGCTTGAGCAGGCAAACAGGATAGCCGAGCTCAACGACAGACTGGAAGGTTTCAGGGTGCTCGCGTCTGCCGAGGTCAACATCATGAAGGACGGATCGCTTGACATAGCCAACAATGTACTTGACAAGCTCGACATCGTGGGCGCAGCGATCCACTCCAACTTTAATCTGCCAGTAGAGGTCCAGACCGAGCGGCTGATAAAGGCGGCAGAGAACCCGAGCGTTGACATCCTGTTTCACCCGACCGGCAGGCTGATAAACAAGAGACCCGGCTACCCAGTTGACATTGAAAAAGTGGTCGAAACTGCAAAAGAAACTAACACTGTTCTAGAGATCGACGCTCACTATGATAGGCTTGACCTGAGGGACGAGTACATCAGGATGGCAGTGAAAAAGGGAGTAAAGATGGTCATAGATTCTGACGCCCATCACCCGATCCACTATGCTTATCTCATGTTTGGGATCGGACAGGCAAGGCGCGGCTGGGCTACAGAACGAGATATACTCAACACTCTTCCGGTAGACAAGTTGCTAGAGGCTTTAAAGTAATCAATATATCCGGAACGCCGTCACTAAACTTTGTGCGCACGACCGTTGAAAGGGATGACCTGAAGGCGCGGAAAGTCTATCTCGGAATCTTTTACTTTTGCGCCGCTATGATGGCATCGATAACGTTTTACGCGATCTATGTCAGCCTCGGCGAGTACCTGCAGACCGGCAGGGTCGTGATCGGTGAGGTGCTAGTTGACACCGAGTTTCCCCTCCCAGGCCTTGCCAAGCTCGTCACTTATCTCATGATAGTGTCAGTAGTCGGCTGGTACTGCGTGGTCAAGCTCGGCGGCGACAAAGTCACGGGCATTCCAAAGTGGCTCAAGTCGATACTCCAGCTGATTGTCCTTGCCATCGCAGTCGTGTCACTCTATGAATTCATATACAACTTTACCGTATGGAGCTCGCTCATGACGGCAGATGCGATAAGGGGAGTCTTGAGATTTGATGACATCAACGTAGAATACCCCAATCCCGAGACCCCGTGGAACCTAGTGTTCGCTACCAAGATGTCGCTTGCAGCGTTTCTGATCTCTGCCCATGGCTTTTACACGATGAGCAAGCAAGGGAATAAGCTACAATAGCCACTCTCTTACCCGGGTCCTTTCAAAATCCTGCTTTTTCTGAAGGTTCTGCTCTGAGGGAGCTTCCAGCCGGACCTGTGGCCCGGTAGGGTTGAAAAAGTCGCCTGCAAGGTAGCCTGCGCTCCCGTTGCCCATTTCCATGAAGCAATAGCCCTGACCAGAGAAGCTAGCGATGGCAGGCTGGCTGCTGATCTCGTCAATGATCTGTCTGGCAGCCACCTTGCCCTGCTCCTCGGCAAATATCCCCGCCTTTGGCACGGCTCCTGCGCCCACCTTTATCTCGGTGACATCTCCTATGGCAAAGACTCCTGCGAAGCGAGTCTTCATGGTTGTCTTGTCGACTGTTACCCATCCCCCTCCATTATCATCCACCAGACCAGAATTCCTGACAACCTCTGGCACCTTGTGTGGGGGAATGCCGATCAGCACATCATAGTCTGCCTTGTTACCATTCTCAAATTCGAGCTTGTCTGACACCGACATGAGCTTGTGAGATGGGTGGAATCCTATACCCCTCTGCGAAATTATCTCGACTACTTCTCCACTTACCTGTGGCCCGGCGGCAGGCATAGCTATTGGGGCTGGGGAGTAGATATCGATCTGCACAGAGCTTCGTGTGCCCTGCTTGGACAGGATTCCATCAATTATCAATGAGGCTTCGAACGGCGCCGGCGGGCACTTGTACGGCATGCCCATTATTGCAATAGCAAGCTTGCCACGTTGAAGGGAGAGAAGCTTTTCGCGCAATTTTGGCACTTGTTGGGCGTCATAGAGGTTGTAGCCTTTGTCTACGAACCCAGGGATCTTGTCTGGTGCAAGCTCGGTGCCAAGGGCTACTATCAAGTAGTCGTATTCTATCCAGCCATGGCCTTTTGCTAGCACCCTGTTTGAGGCGAGATCGATCTTGATAATCTCGTCGTTGAGGTATTCGATGCCCTTTGCGTTGAGCCCTTCAAGCGGAGTCTGGGACTCTTCCAGCTTCCTGCTTCCTTCCAGTATCCATAATTTCACAAGACCCATCATGAACGACTTTTTCCTGTCTATTATGATGATCCGGTGATCCTGATCAAGCCCTTTCCGTAGCTCAGTCGCCGCCGCAAGGCCGCCAAATCCAGCCCCGAGGATCAAAATTCGCTTGCCCATTGGAGAAATGATCGCAATAGTAGGTAAAAACTTTTTAGCAATGCGTGCGTCTCTAAATTATGTCGGAGGAAAAACACTACCCTCTCTATGATGACGCGACTCTGGAGAGGATGATGAATTATTTCAAGCAGCACAATAATGATGAGCTCATCCGCTACATCAAGGCATACGGGCTTCGCAGGCACATCGACATTCTGGAAGAAAACAAATCAGGCTAGTTGCTGCTGATTGTAACGTTTGCCTGTTGAACTTGCCCTTGTGTCCCCATCAGGAAAAACCCCACTTCCGCAGGACTTTCCTGTGAGAGTTACCTCTCTTGACTTTTGCCAGTAGCGGGAATATTATTCCCGTTGTCTGTTATGATATGATGGACAGTCAAACGTTATCTCGCCGAATTGCAGATGAGTTGGCGTAGATTCCCACTTGTTGACTACTCTCACCGTCAAACAGTAGATCAAAAAAGCTATGTCCCAGCAACTTGAGGTTATGACGACAACCAGATCAAGCCCTGGAAAGGCACGAGGACGAGCAGGCCACACTCAGGCTGGCATATAGCTGTCAACAGCGTAAGGGGCTGGGATGGCGGCGGCAATGTCAGGGTGTTTGCATTTACCACCAGCACACTGATTTGCAACCCAAAAAGATAAGGAAGCTGACAAGTTCCTTGCCAGGACAACCTCCAAAGCTGCATATGCATTGCGAATCCTGTACATTCCTATCTAGCCGTTCTCCTGTACAATCGACGGGTACTGTTGAATTAATACCATAGCAGCCATGAACCTGGCGGAGTCATCGCAGACTACCAGAAGGCGCGTATGTTGTTGTGGCTGCCATTCTTGTCTTCATACCTACATTGAGGATGGGACTTGGGAGGTGGGTGAATTTTTGATCTACTGTGAAGGTTGTGGGCTTTCTCACTAGAAATATGGCAAAAAGTACAAGATTCAAAAAGAAAAGGGCTGAATCGCCATGCTGGAGCATACGGCTGCACCAAACAACAATGGCGGCATGCGTTTGTGGTACGCTGCCGCTGCGGCTTTATCGGTTGGTCACTTTTGGTGGATCCTTGAAGTGAGGGAGGGAGACTGCTAGCGCTCCTGAATCGTCGGCCTTATGAGTATCTCGTTGACGTTCATGTGTGGAGGGGATTCAATGGCAAACAGTATCGCGTTTGCAATGTCTTCAGATTGCAGCTGCTGTGCTTCCCGCTGCTTTGCTGACTGAACGTACTTTTCCAGCGACTTGTCGGTTATCGTGTTCAGGAGCTCTGTCGCAACCTCGCCGGGCTCGATGCAGGTGACCCGTATGTTTGCCCTCTGGCTGAACTCCTGCCTCAATCCCTCTGAAAATGCTGCAACAGCGTGCTTTGTCGCGCAATAGACGCTCCCGGCAGGAAACACTATCCTTCCTGCCACTGAAGAGACATTTACGATGTGCCCGGATTTTTTGTCAACCATGTGATTGATGACCGCGGCAGTGCAGTAGAGCACCCCTTTGATGTTGACATCGATCATCTGGTCCCATTCGTCGACCTTTAGGTTCTTGAAAAAGCTGAGCGGCATGATGCCGGCGTTGTTGACGAGTATGTCCACTGTTCCCCATTTTTTGATTACAGCATCGACAAAGGCATCGCATTCGGCCTTCTTGGTAACATCCAGCTTTTGAGTGAAAACTTCGCCGCCATTGTTTGCGATCTCTTTTTGCAGCGATTCCAGCCTTTCTGTACGCCTTGCGCCCGCGGCCACCTTGGCGCCGGCCCTTGAGAGTGCGAGTGCAGTGGCGTACCCGATCCCGCTGCTAGCTCCTGTAACTATCGCAACCTTGTCTTTTATCATTACGTGATCAACAGTTTCTTACGTTGTAATATGCTTTTGCAATAGCCGTCAACCTTAAGTACGATGTTTGCAATTTTAAAATCGAGCGCTCATGAGCCTTGACGACAGTGAAGAGCTTGCGTATTTGTGGACCAAGGTAAAATTCGTGCAGAAATACATGAGTAAGAACAACTGCTCCTATGAAGTGGCCGAGCGCGAGTTTCATTCATGGATCGAGGGTTTGATGGACAGCAGGATCGAGCGCGCCAATAGAATGCTGAACCTGCACTAGACGCTCTGCTCTGGCTGCTGTATCTTTTGTTTCCTTGCCATGAACAGCAAAAGCGCACCGAACATCGCAAGCACTATTGCAAGCCCCTGTGCGCCGCCGTTTGGCACGGCTACAAAATAGGCTATTGAGAATGTGATACAAATGATTCCCTGTATTAGATACGACTTTACTTGCGACATTTTGGTCTTCTTGGCAATGTAGCCAGCCGTAAAGAACGCGGCCGCTGGAAAGAGCGTGAGCAGGATATACAGGTCAATGTCTATGCCAAGGTGAACCATCGGCGGTAGGAGGCAATAGGCTGGCGCGAAATAAGAATTTTTATATTTTTATTATTGCAATCGCTGGCACGTGATCTGCAGTACTTCTGGCAGTCAAAGGGATTGAGAGCCGCGTTCTTGAATTTGATCCTCTCATCATAGAGCAGGCCATTCCTCGCATGTCTTTTCCTGCATAAGCTTGACACTTTCTTCGACTGCCCTCGGCGGCTTTTTTTCTGTCGCTGATGCAGAAATCACAGTTTATCTGCTGCACGACTTCATTGCCGATGTCCTGCCTAGTCGTTGAAAACTGCTGCTTTTCATTGCACGGGAACATACATGATGGTTATGCTTGACGCGGCCTTGATAGTAGTCCCTGAGTCTCGCAGCGCTCTGCCTTTTGGACAGTGTTTTTGGGAGAGATGACATCACAGTTCTGGCCTGCCCTAGACCGATTCGAATCCGCTGGGCGAGCGGGTCAATGATTTCCTCCATTAGAGCTGACGACCGGGGCGCATAGCTATCAACAAGTCCTGCACATTTTCATCTTTTTATTATTCGACGTGCACCTCTACCGCCGCGCCGCCTTCTATCATCAGGCGCGCGTTTTCAAACGGAAGGGAGGCGATATCCTCCGGCTGGAATGGCCCGTATTTGCCCATGTCGATCCCGACAAACGCTTCAGTAGGCTTTAGGAACCTTACCACTATCTGCTTTGATCTCATCCTTGCAGATATCGATTCGAGCACCTTGGGTCTTCCCTTAACGGTGGCCGCTATCACTTCGTTCATGCGGTTGTCATACTCGCGCTTGCCGTCAAGAACATACTTTTCCTCGTCTGTCAGCTTTGAGTAGTCCAGAGCTTCATCTGCGCGTATCTTGGCCTGCCGAGTCTCTATCAGCAGTTTTGCAGCAGTTGCGAGTAGCTCAGCTGTCCTGTCCCTTACTTTTGCTTCGACGCCTTCGTATCCCTGACCCTTTAGGTTGCCAAGCGACATGGCCACCTTTTTGAAGGTGTCCGGTTCGATTGGCTGAAGAGCAGGGAGCTCGATCTCTTTCTTCAAAAGCTTGAAAATGTCCTTGAGCTCGAGGTGGCCGCTATCCCCGGCGTCCATTTCGCCGCTATTTTGCTGGCCAGCTGTTGACATTTTGGATCACTTGACAATCCTTAAATTGTGGAGTTTAAGTGCCTACACATGGTGTGTATTCCCGTTGCCTTATAAACTGATTGACGGCAAGATCGAGCCGTTAACATTTACAGCCGAGCAGGTGATGCGGCGGCTTAAAGAAGATAAGATAAAGTTCATTGACCTGCAGTTCACTGGCCTGTTTGGCCGCTTCCATCACACAACGATGGATTCCAAGATGTTCAGGTTGGAAGATTTTACCGACGGGCTGCCCAAGCTTGACGGCTCTTCAATCAGGGGCTTTACGGAGATTCACGAATCCGACCTTATCATCAGGCCCGATCCATCCACGTATGCGACAGTGCCCTGGATTGAGCCACCGACTGCGCGACTGATCTGCGACATCCTGAGTGGCGGAACCAAGCGCGAGATTTTCCCCCGGGATCCAAGAGGCATTGCAAGAAGAGCAGAAAAGTACGCGGGGGAGCAGGGCTATGACACCTCATACTGGGGGCCGGAAGTAGAGTTTTTCGTATTTGACAAGCTCGAAGTCAACACCATGACTCCATACCAGGGGCAGAGCTATCACATTCAGTCAAGAGAAGCTCCTTGGTCTACAGACAGTGTGGGCTATGCCCTCCGTCTCAAGGAAGGGTATCTGCCGAGCGCGCCCGGCGACACGCTGATGGAATACAGGAACGAGTGTGTCGACGTTCTTACTAACAACTTTGGCATAGTGTGTGACGCGCACCACCATGAGGTTGCGACTGCAGGCCAGTGCGAAATAGACATTCGCTTTGATACTCTGGTAAATGCCGCTGATTCCGTGCAGAGCTACAAGTACATAGTCAAGAACATTGCGAAGAAACGCAGCATGATCGCTACAATGATGCCAAAGCCAATCGCGCTTGACAACGGCTCTGGTATGCATGTCAACGTCAGCCTGTGGAGCAAAGGCAAGAACCTCTTCTACGATTCGGCAGACGAATATGCGGAAATGTCACAGACCGCGCGCTATTTCGGCGGAGGTATCATAGAGCATGCCCGTGCGCTTGCAGCAATTGTTGCGCCAACAACCAACTCTTACAGGAGGCTTGTGCCCGGCTACGAGGCTCCAGTCTATGTCGCGTGGAGCACCGGCAACCGCTCAGCGATAATCAGGATCCCTGCCCACTATAGAGGAAGCAAGTTCGCAAACCTCAAGCGCATCGAGTTCAGAGCGCCCGATCCATCATGCAACCCGTACCTTGCATTTTCTGCAATATTGGCAGCTGGTCTTGATGGCATCAAGAAAAAGAAGGACATTGGCAACCCCGTCAACGAAGACATTTTCAAGATGAGCCCCAAGAGGAGGCGCGAGCTAGGAATAAGACAGTTGCCAGCTAGTCTGCGGGAGGCCTATGAGGAGCTAGAGAGCGACAACGAGTTCCTGAAGCCAGTGTTTGACAGCGAGACCATAGACAGGATAGTAGAGTACGAGGAGAAAGAGCACGTAGAGCTTGCCGTGAGGCCGCATCCGCATGAGTTTTCGATGTATGCTGATGTCTAGCCCTTCTTCCGCAACAGAAACTTGCCTATCCGGACATAGATGCTCGGGCCCTTGCCCTTTGTGATGTACGGCGCAGTTACTGCAAACAGTATCCCAAGGCCGGTGGCAGTCGACGTGAGCCAAGTGACATAGTTGTTTTCAAGCGCCAACCTTCCAGACCAGAACTCGGCTGCAATACGGAGCAAGATCGTGACCAACCCCTGGCCTGTTCCAACAAACACAAGAAACTTGCCGATGTTTATCCGGTTTGCGGCAAATAGCGCTGCTCCCATCAGCACCGTCAGGCCGCCAAGCTGGCTCAGGAGCGCCAGAAAGCCTATCGGCACGACAGCGTACATCCAGAAGTCCCTGACAGTGTTAACCACCAGCTCCTCCCTTACCAGATTGTAGATCGCGATGTTCGCCCGGTAGCCGGAGAGCAGGAAGAGGATGCCGGAGACAAAGGCGATCCCGGCAGCCAATCTGTTTCGAGTTGTGCTGTACCGCAGGGTCTGCAATCGATCATAAACTATCCGCTGCTGCACCGCTGACTTGGGCACCTTTCCATAGATTGCGAGGCGCTTCATCTTGGAATACGAATATTTGCGGCGCACCTCATATGCGGTTATCAGGAGCCTTATCCCCTTTTTGTCGACCGACCCGGCAAGCGACTTTGGTATCAGGTAGCTTGAAAGGCCAACCAGCCCCTTCTTTACTACCAGATATTCTGGAAGTGTTTTGCGCAAAAAGCCTATCTTTTTCCGATCAGACGAATAGACTGCCCTGTTGATCAGCGATGACCAGTCCGAAAAGGGATCGTGGGGTGTCGTACAATACAGATGGCGATCGATCTTTTATGGGTTGCAGATCAAGTCGGGATCGTACTCCAAACCTAGCTTCTTACAATGCTCAATTTCCGCCGCCATTCTAGAGTTCGCAATGTAGAACCAGACGGAGCACCGAAACAAAGCTCGGGTACCTGCATTTGACCACGAGGTTCTTAACAGTCTAGCTTGGTGGGGGGAATTTCTAAAAATTGATCTGTGAACAGAAAGTTGAACGGTGATAATACAGAACCCGTACACTCCCCAGAAGGGAGTCCACAAAGTGAATCCCCCAGGTGAGGAGCTACATGAGAGAGGCCAAAAAATTGCCCAAAAACAAGCGATAAGTCAAAGGACACCCATACCTCAGACGTGCATACAAGAAAAAAGAGCATTCAAACTGTTCTGGCGTCTACTACAATAGCAGCGTTCCTGATCGCCGGTCTAGCGTCGCCAGCACATGCAGCGCAAATAAATGCATCTCTAATACCCGAGTTTGACAGGGCCGCTGGAAGCTTTGTGGGAGTAAAGTTTGTCACCATCAGGTACGAGCCGGGCAGCTCTGTTGCTGAACTGTTCAGAAGCAAGACAGTGAGAGTCGAGTTCTCGATAGAAGGTACCAACTCAAGTGGTATGAGCGAGCTTGTTACAGCTGCTAACCGGGCGCTTCTTGAAGCACAGAGCCCTGCACAAGTAAGCAGTGCCAACCTCACGTATTCTGGTGTCCTCAGAGGAGGGTCAGACAGGATGACACTTGCATACAGTGTAGAATTCGTGCCGAAATTCTCTGGATTCAAATTGGATAGAGAAGCCACCGACAACATACCTGTGGACATCAATTGGAGAGGCTTTGTCATAGACGGGCCGGTGTTTGTCGACTCGCCAGAGCACGGCAGGATTAACATCAACCAACCGATCGGGCTCTTGCAGGTCACGTTCCCCGAGTTTGCAGACAAGCTCGTGGGCACAGAAGAAGCAGAAAGGATCATGACGGAGCCGATCCTGGACTTCACTGAACTTGGGGCCATGCCGATGGAAAAGTGGCACTGGCTCTTTGACCCGACCTTCAGCCAGGCGAGCACTGGAGGATTGTTCAGAGGCACCGACATTGGAAGCGCGAAAGTGATGTCGGTCTACTCACTTGGCGAATGTAGCATAAGAGAAGGGTGCCCGCCTCCAAAGGAGGGAGATGCCTCGGCAACAGTGGACGGGACGCCGGTGCAGCTGCACATCTCCACTCCCCAGCCAAACGCTCAGATAGAGATAGCGGGCTTTACCAGCATCGAAAAGGCTGGAGAGCTCGACATCATCAGAGTAAGCATGGAGAGCGCAAGCGCAGGAATACCAGGATTCACTATGCAGGTGTTGCTGGTGCTTGGAGGCATGATGGGAGTGATAGCGGTGGTAGTCCTGGTGAAAACCAGAAAGTGATCGAGATTAGGTCGATCAGTATTTCCATTCGGCGGCCACATCGTTCCACCAAGCCCTGTACGGCCGGGCGTCTTGCCCTATCTCTTCTTTTATCCTGTGCTCTATTGAAAAGAACATGTTCTCCATCGCGTCTGCGCCACCGTCGGCATAAAGCTCACGGCCAATCTCCTGCACCCTACTCTTTTTATCCGAAAAGTCAGGAGCCTGGGAGTTCTGTATGCAATAGGTGAGCAGGTCGTATAGCTCTTCTTCCAAGTACGCATCCAATCAATCCAGCCTCTTGATTATGTGGTATCCAAACTCGGTCTTGACCGGCTCGGATAGCTGGCCCTTGTCCAGCTTGAACGCCGCCTCTTCAAAGGGCTTGACCATCATGCCCCGGCCAAAATACCCAAGGTCCCCGCCACGCTTGCCGCTTCCCTTATCTAGCGATAGTTCCTTGGCAAGGTTGGCAAAGCTTTCGCCTTTTTTCAGCCGCTCGAGTATCGCTAGCGCTTCACTCTGCTTTTGCACTAGAATGTGAGAGCACTTGATCTTGTTCGCCATCCTCTAGAATAGAGGAAAATATGGGAATTAACTTTTTCTCCTGCAACCTTACAAAAAAGAAGATAGGAGGGGCAATAACCGCAGCGTTATTGCATTGTTGTCACGTCGGTGCTGCCATTTGTGTTGAAGTGTCGCCTGTGATGATAGTGGTTGTTGTTGCCGTCGTCGTCGTTGTCCTCATTCATCATCCGGAGATGATGCTTCCTAGCCGTCGTCTACCTCGATGTCTGAATTGGCGGGTGCGGTCAGAGTCTCACCATCAAAGTCTAGGTTTGCAGTCCTCTGGGTTCCGGTCTCAACGAGTCTGAGCTCCATAGGATCTCCAATGCCTGCAACAGCAGTCTTGCTATTTTCGGGGACGGGGATCTTTGCTTCGATGTCTCCGTTGTCGTCGACGTCATCTATACCCCTCAACTCGTTCTCGATGAACATCAGAACCGCTTGTCCTGGTACAAAGTCCTGACCTTCTATTACGAGAATCTGCCTGTCGGAGTCCAAGGCGCTAGTCGATGTTGTGCCGGATTCTTCTTCAGATGCTGACGATGAAGTTACGCTGTTTGCTGAAGTCACGTTGTCGTCCTCTTCATCTTCGCCTACACGTACACAGTCGGCATCTGGTGCTGTTGATGACGTTTCGTCGTCTTCTGAGGCTGCAGTCTCTGTCTCACTTTCAGCCAGTGCGGCAACTTCATCCTCTGACATCACCGACACCGATACTGTCGGCTTGACGCGACCTATTTCGTCAAGGAACGACGATGCAGTCTGTGTTTCGTCTGAAATTTCAGACTCGCCTACGTTACATACTACCAGACCGTTGAGCAAGGATCCGACATCCGGTGTCGAGGTGCTGCCGTCATCATCCTCTGACGCGTTATCGTCTGATGATGACGCTTCATCATTATTGTCGGGATCCATCGAGTCTTCGAATTGCTCTCCAGACGCGATTGCTTCTTCTTCGAACGTTGTCAGATCGCTATCATCAGCAGTCTGCGCGTATATCGAAACTCCTACAAAGGCAGTCGATGCAACGGTCAGAGCTGACAAGAGCGACAGCAACGCGAATCTTGTTTTTCCTTCCTTAAACAATCCTACTCAAACAGAGTGCCAACAAAAAGAATTTAACAAGTTGTTCAGTATTTTGAATAAAATCTCTTCTAATCCAAGTTAGCTAACACGATCCGGTATCAAGCCTACACAAAGTACAGCTTCGAAATCAAGATATAATCGCCGCCCATTAACAGACTGAATGTCCGAAGACGCCTCTTCCTCATCGTCGCCAACTGCAGCAATACCTTTCCCGACGCTTACGATCCTTTATCTGCCGTCTGAGGCAAAGGACGTGATAGACGATGTCGCCCAGAAATACGCCAACAGCACAGTCGAAGACTGCATAGGGTTCTTCCACGGCACCCAGCGGCACTACAAAAAGGTGACCATGTGGAGCCAAGGCGTGGATAGCCTCTGGCTCAACGCCATAGTGGCAAGGGCAAAAGAGCTTGCAGGCGTAGATTTTGTTACTCTTGTTTCAGGTGGCATGATGTACATTCTTTAACTTTGCACGCCCGGGATACTGCATGGAGAAGAAGAAAAAGGACAACAGCAGCATCGCCAAAGAGACGCTCAAGCCCATCACAAAGGTTAACTCTGGACTTGACAAGGAGATGCAGGAGCTTGAGGTCGAGTCTACAAAGGGTGGCGGAGACCTGAACCAGTAGGCCAGATAGACTCCCAGCTTATTGTCACTCTGTCCGGCCCATTCAGGATCCCCAAAAGGCAGTATCTTTACGCCAGAAGCTTTCTTACTTTTCTGATCTGCATCAATTTGGTTTGCTGCATCCTGTACTGGATCTGCCGCGGCTCTGCTTGTCGAGAGATTCGCTCACGGCGGCGTCTGCACAATATTCCATAAAAAGCGGGCAGGGACGTAATAATATAACCTCAAATAGCTGGCTCTGCTTATTGCATCTTGTGCAAGACAAGGAGAAGATAAAGCACTGTCCCATCTGCGGATGCACCGAGCACAGGATGATAGGCTGTGGCAAGCACTGGGCAAAGCACAAGATCGGCCCAGATGGCAGATGCGTCCAGCGCTAGCCAATTATTTCAACTCATATAGCGCAACTGAAAGCTTGAACGCCAGCCGATCATCAGTCGCTGTCGCGATAGGTACGATGTACTTTTCCGTTTCGTCCTTGAACCTTATCCTCTTGTCCAGTAATGCGTGGTTTTTCATTGACCTGGCAGTGTCGAGCCGCTCAGCAAGCATGACGTATTTGACATCCTTGGTGGCCTTTGACAAGGCTGCAAACTGGTCGTTAGAGCCAATAGTGGTGCAGCCGCGCACTGCAGCATAGACGCGCTCGCCGAATTCTTTCAATTCTTCGTCCTTGATGGTGTCTGAAGCGTCATGCAGCAGTGCAGCACATGCAAGCTCGACATCGCGCATCTGGAGTTCATCCACCAGTATGAGTGCGACTCTTAGGGGGTGGTTGATGTACTGTTCGCTCTTGTTGTTAAGCTGGCCCATGTGTATCTTGGTGGCAAGCCCGAAGGCCCGTGTAAGCCTGACTACATCGTCGGTGTTAGCATCAAAGAATTTTAAGAGCCGGGCAAAGGTGGCTTTTGGAAAATCGTTCATGTGCAAACATACGTTGTATTGAGCCCCTATAATGGGATTCGCATAAAAAGGGGATAGGGGGGCGCTACTACTTCCTAAAGCAGGCAGTGAGCACCATGTTGTCGGTGCCGTTTGGCGTTATGGTCCTTGACTTGCTAGTGCTGCCATCGTTCCAGTGGCCAAACTTGTAGTTCTGCCATAGTCTGATATAGACACCGTGTACGTCCCTTTGTCACCTGCATCCTTGAGCTCTTCTATACCGGAGACATAGTTAGAGAGTCTCGCGATCCTCCGGGGCCGCTGGCCGGATTTACAATTGCCACAATGGGCACGTCCGGGTGATCGTTCTTTGTCTCTACGACCGTGTCCCATGTCTCCCCTGGATATGTATAGAGGGGGACCATGATTCCGGCTGATGCCGCAGCTTTTACCCGTTGGAAGGTGGTTCCGGTGACGATTGGACCCATTGACAGCAGGGCAAGAATGGCTGATGCGAATTTTATAGAACTAGTTCCACCATTTCGAGCGTGATATAGTGTGAAAAATATTAAACAATAGTATCAGTCAAAAATGTAGAGAGCCTCTAGCTCGAGATAATAGCCTCTGTGCATCCTCCGCGGCAGAGGTATTTTGGACTCTCTTACATCGATGTGCTGGTGCTTTCTTCGGTGGAATTAAATCCGCCGTCGCCAGCTCCCATCTCTGACGAACTTGTTGCCGGCTCTTCTGGGGTTTCTGACGCAGATGGCGTCGACGTAGTTTCCTCCGCAATTTCGGTGACTGCCGAAGTTGATTCCGGTGCTGCCTTGCGCGTTGCTCTTGGCCGCGGCGCAGCTTTTCGCTTGGCCGCCGCCTTTTTCTTGGTACTCTTTCCTTTTGCCGCTACTACCTTTTTCTTTGCTACCCTCTTCTTTTTCCCCTTTGAGAGCTTGGCTTGCTTTCCCTTCTTTCCCTTGTTTTTGGCTTTGGCTCTTGCCATACGTCTAGCATTGATAAGCACTTATTCTTAAGCTTGTTCTTTTTTAGCGAATGCGAACTAAACTTCTCCAGAATTGCACCACATTATCGCTAGCGATATGAAATGTCAAAGTAGCTCGTACTAGAGTTGCATGCCACCTGCTCTTTCAAGAACTTTCTCGATCCTGCAGGGTTGAGGTAATTCCACTCAAAGTAAATCCGGGCGACAGAAAAATAACAACTGCGGGCAAAACCAATCACGACAACGGCGCGGAAGATCGGAGGGGTGCTGATGGAAGCAACAGCCAGCTAGATGTGTGGTTGGTGGCGCATCTGTTCAAACGGGTACGGGTACCTGCTTTTGATGACCCCATGTTCAGGGTAGACAATTTTGTGGTAGCCCTCGTTGGAACAAAAACAGCTTGATGTCTGTTTTCTGTATTGCGTTAGCGACCAACAGCTGCTCCTTCCTTTTGTAGCTAGTCGCTTCTGAAAAATCCTAGCTTGGCACTAAATACAATAATGGTCGTAAGGTTGCATGGCTAGTGCTGCCACGCTTCAGAACTCAAAATGGCAAAGCTGCATAGACGCCTGCATGAGTTGCGCCGAAGCCTGTGAATTTTGCGCTACTTCTGATCTACGGGAACAAGATGTAAAGATGATGGCAAGCTGCGCCCAGGTCAACCGCGAGTGCGCTGCTGTCTGCTGGACATCGGCATCATTGATGTCAATGGACAGCCAGTTCGCAAAGCAATTCTGTAGTATGTGCGCAGATATTTGCGATGCCTGTGCAATGGAATGTGACAGGCACGATGTTGACCACTGCAAGAAATGCGCGCAGTCGTGTCGCAGCTGTGCCGAAGAATGCAGAAAGATGGCCCGATAATAGTAATAATGAACAACCATCAAAGAGAACCTCCTTTTTTGTTTCAATTGATTTTACAAATGTAAACTAACGTCGCTATATATGCAGCGTTCCTAGCATAGGTCTATGATGCAAAGACGCGAACATCAGCATGGCGGCGGCGCAAGGCTGGCGGCTGCAAAGCATGCTCTCAGATGCTTGATAGGGTGCAATATTGGCGAGGGAGCTGGCGCAGCGATTGGTTTCCTGCTCGGCCTGGACATGACCTCCACTATTGCGCTGACCATCGGTCTGGCGTTTGCTGTAGGATATGCCTTTACCATAGTGCCGATGCTGAGGACTATGCCGCTGAGGCAAGCCGCAAAAGTCACAGTAGTTGGAGACACTGCAAGCATTGCAGCGATGGAGACAGTCGAGGTCTCGCTCGCGCTGATGATACCGGGATTCATGCACGCCGGCTTGACTGATGCGATATTCTGGTTAGGGTTGGGCATAATCTTGCCAGCAGGCTATGCCGTGGCGTATCCAGCAATGTACTGGACTATGAAGCGCGAGTGGAAAGAGTCGACGCACGCACATTACCCCCAGTGAACTACCCACGATTTAATTCGCAGGTAGTTCACCAGAACTGCTTGGAATAAGACATAATAGTTGATTTGCCCCAAATTTCCCAGTTGGCTGACAGCAAGGGGTATTATTTGGTGCTTGGCGTCTCAGAAAAGGCCACGTACAAAGAGATCCGGCACGCCTACAGGCAGCTTGCTCGCAAGTACCACCCGGATAGGAATAGATCTCCCTTTGCAGAGGAAATGATCAAGAAAATAAACGCCGCTTTTGAGGTGCTGTCGGACCAAACAAAGAGGTCCCAGTACGACAGGATGGAGTTTGAAAACCTTCCAGAGCCTGAACCCGCTTCGTACGAGCCAGAGCCCGTACAAACTAGAAGCAACCCGGAGGAGCCAAGGAAGGTAGCCAAGGACGGCGACGATAACAGCAGCAACGCGGTCGCAGATTTTTTCAACGGCCCTCATTTCCTTGACACACCCAAAGGCAGGTTCCACATTATTGTCGAGCCTACGCTCTGCATGGCTTTTGGCAGCTGCGAGACTCTCGCGCCAAAAGTCTTCGTCGTCGAAAAGCACAAGAGGCTCAACCCAAAAGCTGTTGTGGAATGCGAGACATGCGCCGACTATGATAAGATATATGCTGCAGCAGCGACTTGCCCTACAAAGGCGATCAAGATAATCGATCGCTACACTGGCGAGCAGCTCTACCCATAACTTAAATTGCAGTCAGAGGGCTCAGCACCCATGAAGCTTTTCTGCGTAGGCTGCGGCCCCGGCGATCCGGAATTGTTGACAGTGCGAGCCGCGAATATAATAATGAATGCAGAAGTGATATTTGCGCCCACTGCGAGGGAGGGCAAGCCCAGCATAGCGCTTTCCGTCGTTCAAAGATATGTTGACAAAAATGCCAAGACTGCAAACCTCGTGTTTCCTATGGTCAAGGACAAAGAGTCTCTCAAGGACTACTGGAAGCGAAACGCCGACGAAATTGCGGCGGCAGTCAGGTCAGGCAAGAGGGTCGTTTATCTTACAGTCGGCGACCCAGCACTCTACAGCACCTGGATCTATGTCCACCGCGAGCTCAAGAGGAACCACAAGGACATCGAAGTTGAAATCGTGCCGGGCATCGCGTCGATGTTTGCAATCGCTGCCAAAGCTGGAATAAGTTTGGCAGAGGGCGAAGAAACGATCGCCATTGTGCCGGCGTGCTACGACATGGACAGGGTCAGACGCACTGCAAACGCCTGCGACACTGTCATTTTTCTCAAAGACGGGCGCTACTTTGATAGCGTAATCGAGACGCTGAGTGAGGCCGGCTTTCCAGACAGTTCCACCATTGCGATAGCGCAGGATATATCGGCAGAAAGGGGCGAGATACTGGAAGTGAAAAAACTGTCAGAGCTCCGCGGCAGAAAGGGGCCGACTGAAAAGTACTTTTCGATAATGGTGGCAAAAAAGAATGCCAGAGACTAGAGCTAGTACTGTGTATTTCGTCGGCTCTGGCCCCGGTGACCCAGAGCTTATCACGCTGAAGGCCAAAAAGCTGGTCGAGAGTGCAGATGTCATAATCTATTCCGGATCGCTCTTTAACCCGAAAAATCTAGAATATGCAAAGAAGGGTGCGCAGCTGTACGACGCAGCATTGATGGACAGAGAAAAGATCTACCAGATACTGCGCGACTCTGCAATGGAGGGCAAGCTTGCAATCAGGTTCCACGACGGCGACCCCGCGCTTTTCAGCACAATAAGAGAACAGATAGACAAGCTAGAGAGAGACGGCATCAAGTGCAAGGTAGTGCCAGGGATTACAGCGATACTTGGCGCCGCTGCCGACCTGAACTTGGAGCTCACGCTGCCCGGTGTCACACAGACTCTGATAATAACTAGGGCAGAGCTTCGCACGCCAGTGCCCGAGCGGGAGTCGATAGCCGAACTTGCCAAGCACGGGGCGACCATGGCATTCTACCTGAGCGTTCACTTGATAGACGACGTTGTTAGGGAGCTGCTAAAGGGCGGAGTCTACACTGAAAAGACGCCTGCCGCGGTGGTTTATCGCGCAACATGGGAGGATGAGAAGATAATCAAGGGCACGCTTGGCGACATTGCGAAAAAGACGAGGGAAGCCAAGATTATCAAGACTGCGCTGATAATCGTGGGTGACGTGATCGCGCCTGCAAGATACGAATATTCCAAAGTATACGACGCGGGATTTACGCACGGATACAGGAAAGGGGAGAAGAGAAAAGAAGAACAAGAAAAGAAGAGAGGGTAGAGGGTTTTACGGCCTTCTCGCCCACACGCTGACCACTGTGGTGCTGATGCCAGCGCCTGCTGCACCGCTTATCAATGCAAACGCCATTGGCTGATCGATTACTATCGACGGCAGCCAGTTTGCAACGATAGGCGCTGCCAGGTACGACAGGGACCCTATTGCAAACCCTATCGCACCAAACACTGCTAGTACTAGTGCTCTGCCCATTTTTTGCTCACTGTTGACTTTCTGTGTCGGAAATCCTAAAGCTGCCCGATGGAATTGACGGGAACTTGCTGTTCACATCCTGCTCCGCGACAGCCGAGGCTTCCATCATGATCTGGTCGATATCGGCCCCGCCGCCGGTGTTCACTTCGATTCCGAGGCCGTTGCTCTGGAGTGACTCTGTCATAAGGGTACCGAGCAGGTTCTGCATGTTGCTTATCTCGCTGTCGGCACCCGGCACGAACCTTCCAAGGCTTGGCTTCAGACCTTTTATTGAGGCCATTGCAGGACCAAGTGCAACCATCGCGTCTCCCATGTCATGTATAGTAGATAGCCTCATCGACACCTGTTCAAGGGCCATCTTGGCCTGTCCCAGCGTCCTTGAGACCTTGCGCACCTCTGCAAGCTCATTTGAGAGCACCTTTGCGCTGTCGGTATCGTGCCTTTGCATGGCATCGACAACCCTCCGGAACAGTGAGGCGTCTCTCTCGTTCAGCTTTGTAATCATTGCATCTAACTTTGAATTCTGCAACTGCAGCTTGTTAACGGCAGTCTCGATCCTTGGCTTAAGCGGACCCTGCGGCCTCAGCGACTCTTTCAACTTTTCGCTGGCGCTCATCCTGCTTTGACTACTCCAGTTCTTATCGAAACCAGTCATTGCGAATCCCTGATTGGATTCGCTATTAATTGCGAGTGTATAATCCGGTAAACCATAAGCTTAGCTAATTACTCCGGCATGCTGAGGGCGTTTCCTACCTACAAAGGGATCCTAAAGATTTCTTTCTGCTCGACGGAAGCCCACGCACCCATACCCCTGCCAGAAGAGGCGCCCCCTTTGCCAGTAATCTGGCTGACGACCACCTCTGTTGACGCCATAGGCGGCCATAACATCGCCACGTACTCGCCCACCTCGCCGGCCTTGTCAAGAGACGCTGGCACCATGTTCTCACGTTTGAACTCGCTTGAGAGCTTCTCCTTTATTGGCTCGAGAAGCTGACGCTGCCCGTGCACGATAATGTGGATCTTCTTCGTGGCATCGATTTGTGACATGCGGGATGCATAGGGCTATAAAGATGATAAATGTTTTGTCTTATCTGACGGCATACACGCACATGATAGTCGCAGACTCGCACATGGCAATGCTGCTCCCGGACGACATCGCGTCCCGCATTTCCGAATTTGTCGCAGGCACGCGCACGTTTCCGTTTGTAGAGCGTGACGAACTGATGTGCATTATGTACCTTTACGGTAAGAGCGGCGGGGTCGGCGAGAAGGAAATTGAAGAGGTTAACGGCCTTGCGCAGCGCACCGCTTCGCAGCTAGGGCAGGAAATCGACATTTATGCCAACAGCTCGGCTGCCAAGCTGGACCCGGAATACATCAGAAGCAAGTATATCAACAGACAATTACAATTGTCTGTTGAAAACAAACCAGAAAGGATGGCCGGCGACCCTGCTATAATATCAGATTGCTTTGCGCAGCACGTCGCGTATTACAAGCAGGATTATTTCTTAGAATTATACGGGCCGCTAAAAAATTCAGAGCTGACATCAGATATCAGGCCGCTTCTTGCAGGCAGAATGGTCATGACCTGTTACAACAGAAAGGGCGCCCACGAGATAGGGCTTGCACACCCCCTGATCCCGGTGTATGTGTGGTTTCGGGATCAGGCCGGAGCAAAGCCATGATAGTAGGGGATCTGCGACAGCTCTTCCTGCGGCATCTGGACTATCGAGATCAGGTGACCATCAGGGTCTTGGACTATTGCATGCTTGCCAAATGGCTCGTCCTTTGGCTTTTTGAAGAACTTGACTTTTTTCTTTTTCAGGCTGCTCATCACGTCATCAAAGTCACTCACGGAAAAACCAACCAGCATGCCAGTGTTATTTCTTATCTTTTTCTTCTTGCTTGCAGGATGCAACGCAAGCACCGTCCCGCCCTCTGAAAATTCAGTCCAATCCTTTGATTGCTTTTTCAGCTTCATGCCAAGGGTGTCGCGGTAGAACTTTGTCGATCGTTTCATGTCTGATACAAGGAGTATGACTGCGCCTATCTTGTGGAACATCATTGCAAGATTATTGTTGTATTCCCAAAGATATAACATTGCCGTAGCGTTATAATACCGATCCCACCTCAATGCAGCAGGTTGCAGGATTCTGCCCCTCTAGTCAGGTTCTCCGACTTTCTTGGTATAGGCTACTTTGGCGACAGCCGGCAGCACGTCATTGCTCCAATATTTGATCTGCGCCAGAGCGCCGAGCGGGCATGGGCAAGGGTAATAGCGACGGACCGTCTCCTCTTCCATGTCATATTTTTAGAGCACGCATCCAAGTACGAGTTTATCTCGTACCCTGTCGAACTCAACCCTGACAAGATAAACCATGTGCTTTACAGGTCCTTTTCCAGCCTGGACAGCCTGCGCAAGTTCAAGAGCAGATACGGCGGCAGGACGTTCATCAAGTTCGGGTGGCACGATATTACGAAGCCACATAAATTCGACGTGCTGGAGCAGTATGCCATAATCGATTCTGTAGAATTCAAAAAGGCTGAAGAGGTTCTGCCCGGTGATCTGATAGACCAGATAAGGAAAAGTTAGTTGGTTAGCAATAGTTGGCCTGCCCGGCACGTTGCCTACCGGGCAGGCAGGTGTTTTGATGACTTGCAGGCAGATGCCACGCCAGACTTCCTTATTAGGCTGACCTAATTAGGCTTGCCTAATATTTAAATGCTCTTGCACGAGTCAATCGACCTGTTGTGAGATTTACGGGTAGGTTTACACGTAGATTTAAATAATCAGCGAGTGAAACCACTCGTATCCATTTCCGGATATTGGAGAATAATCAAACGATTGATCCGCAATATGGAAAGCGATCATTCAGCTTTTGCAATTGGTTACAGAAGGACCCATGTCATAGCAGAGGCTATTGATGACAGAATGGTCCTGTTTTTGGCTGGTGGAAGCATCTTGGCACTGTTTTTGGCCGCGGCTATGCATACAGCATTTGCAGACCAGTCCACCGTTTACCAGAGTTCGATTGCGGAGTCTCTTTCCATGACTACGTCGCAGGGCAACTCTGGCGGTCCAGTTTCCTACCACCGTTCAATTTCCGAATCGCTGGCGGTAACTGCAAACCAAGGCAAGGCTCCAAGCTCGTTTTCTCGCTCAATGTCAGAGCATGTTGCGTTAAGCACAGAGACGCCGCCTCCTGCTATATCATCACCAGCTCCATATTCCGCAGGTTCCAATCAGAGGACCGACGAGAGGCAAAACCCTATACCAAGAATGCTTGGCAAGAGGACTGATGCGACCAAGAAGGTTGTTGGAGGAACGCCATACCTTGCCATGGTATCCGTTACTCCAGCGAGTCCTGGCCCTCCTGACCAATATTCCGAGATGGATGAAACATCAGGCCAGGATTCAGAGCCTGATGATAATAGCGTGCTGGCGCGGCAAGTAGCTGATCTAAATGATGACATCCTAGTACAGCAGAGCATACTGAAGAATACTGCGCTGCTGAATGCCTCTGTTTCGGCAGTGCTCTTGGCTGGAACTGGCGTAGTTTTGGTGGCAGGTCAGCCTGTTGTTTTGGGCGGCAGAGTACAAAAGAGCATGTATGCGATTTTCCTGCTAAAGCATGCTGTTATTGAGGATATAGATCTCCAAAGAAAGAGCAGAGTTCCAACTCGCATTCTCCTGCTGCTGGCAATCATCTTTACAATTCCATCGATAGCTGTTTCTAGGTCCATGTTATCAGCCCAGGCTGCTCCTATTTGCGCCGAGGGAATCTGTACACAAATATTCACTGAGCCAGGCACGTCTGTGGTACCAGAAGGAGTAACTGGGATTAGAGTTCAGGTATGGGAAGGTGGTGGAGGAGCAGGCAGCGCAGGAGATGAGGGAGGCGCTGCCGGTGGGACTACAGGTCCAGGGACACCCACAAACGGTAGCAATGGCGGTACACATCCGGGCTCCGGGAGTGAGGTTGGCGGTGCGGGACAAAATTATGGTGCCGGAGGCGCTGGAAGAAGAATTACTCGCGCAATATCGCTTCTCGAATCACTGGCTGTCTCAAGCGCGGTTAACACTCGAAGCGAGGCATTCAAGGACATAAATGATTTGCTTGGAGTCAGCGAAACACAGGGACAACCGCTACATAAACACGTCATAACAATCCACAATGTGACAGTGACGCTAAATGTAGTGGATGTAAGATCTTCAGGGTTTGGACTTGCGGTTGCAACCCTTAACTTTGAAATAACCAACACAGGCCGTGCGCCGGAAAAGTTAACGCTGAGATACTGGTACGGCTCTGGAGATACAAGATATGAAAACAGCCAGCAATTAACGATCAGCAATGGTGAATATATCGCCCAAAGGATCGAAGTGCCATTCAGCTCGACAGGTTCCTATAATATCATGGTAGAGGCTAGGACAGAAGATCAGTCCATATTGACGACCAATATTGTAGTAGAGGTCCCGTGGCTTGCAGTCAACCTGTACCTGCTGGTCATAATAGCGGTTGCAGTGGTGACTGCATCACTTGCGTATATGATCTATTTCATGCGGAACCGATTTGGTAAATCATGATAATCTTCTATTGACGAATAATCAGGCAAAAATCCCTACAAGCGCAGCTACAAAGACTATGCCAATCGCGACTATTAGTGCTCCCTTGACGCTCAAGATGCAATCCTGTTAGTCTAAGGGTGCTTTAAACGTAGCATAGTAATTTTTATTAAGTTAGGGGTCACATTATTGCAAATGTTATCTCTAAACGTACATTTATTTTACATAATGGCGTGATGAGGGTGGTTGACGAATAATCCTGTCGCCGTGTTTGATTCTGGCATAGGCTCACTGTCCATAATAAGAGAGCTCAAGCGCGAGGTTCCAAACGAGAACCTGCTCTACTTTGCAGACAGGGCACACTTTCCCTACGGAGTCAAGTCACATTCCCAGTTGCTCGATATTATCGTCAACACGATAACCTACCTAAAGCGCTACAAGCCGAAGCTGGTGGTGGTCGCCTCAAACACACCCTCGGTGCAAGTGCTTGACGAGGTGAGGAAGACGATCACCGACATCCCGATCATTGGCGTAAGGCCGCCCCTAAAGGAGGCGGTGCGGCTGACCAAGAAAAAGCATATCGGGATCATGGCTACTGAGGGCACCATTAGAAGCAGGGAGCTGGAGGTCCAGATCCGGCGCGAAGTGCCGCAGCATATCCTGGTGACAAAATTCAATTGCTCGCCCATAATAGAGCTGATAGAACACGGCGTTCATCTTGAAAATGAGCGGCGCACATTTGACGTCATATCAAGAGTGCTTGGCGACAACGTTGACCAAAAGATAGACGTTATGACGCTCTCCAGTACCCACTTGCCGTTTGTAAAGACGTACCTCAATGCACTATTGCCTACAGTCAAGTTCGTTGACCCAGCGCAGATAGTGGCCAAGGACGTAAGAAAGTTCCTCAAGTTCTACAGAATGGCCAAAAAGAGCGGCTCCGGCAAGCTCCAGATCCTGGTGTCTGATGGCAAGCGCGAGTTTGAGAGGTCCGTTCGAGCAATGGGCGTCAGAGAACCAGTCGAAGAAGTTTTTCTGACCTTTTGATGCAGATTAGTGGCGCACTACATATATGGAATTGTCTGCAAGTACACATGGGCAACAGCTGAGACGAAATGGGACTCCAGACGGGCATAGACAAGGGAGGAAGAGCTCTTGCAGCAACCTTCCTCCGGGCAAGCGGCATCTATTCGTTCTATGAAAGGCGTTTAGAGTCCGAAATAATCAAGTCACCCCTGCCAAATCACATTGCTATTGTGCTTGATGGAAACAGGAGGTGGGCCAAGCTCCATCTGCTTGACCCCGCCATCGGTCACAACCACGGAGCTGACAAGGCTGAAGAGCTGCTAAACTGGATACACGACATCGGCATCAAGATAACCACGCTCTATATCCTTTCAACGGAGAACCTTGAAAGGAAGGATCAGGAGCTTGAAAACATCTACAAGCTATTGGAGATAAAGCTTGAAAGGCTCTACAGAGACGAGCGCGTCCACAAGCGCCGGATGAAGATAAAGGCGATAGGCGACAAAAAACTTCTGCCCCACAAATTGCAGGAGATTTTGACAAAGCTGGAGGAATCGACTGCCGAGTATAACGAGATGTTCCTGAACATTGCGATAGCATATGGCGGCCAGAAGGAGCTGGTCGAGGCGATAAGAAAGATAGCACAGATGGCAAAAGAAGGAAGGATAAATGTGGAGGAAATAGATGAAAAGACAATCGAATCGTGTCTGTATACGTCGCACCTACCGCAACCATCT
This sequence comes from Nitrososphaera sp., assembly GCA_036381375.1. Classification (GTDB taxonomy): domain Archaea; phylum Thermoproteota; class Nitrososphaeria; order Nitrososphaerales; family Nitrososphaeraceae; genus Nitrososphaera. The sequence goes on from DASVCY010000044.1 coordinate 31,831, forward strand.
CCAGATCTGATTCTCAGAACCTCCGGAGAAAAGAGGCTTAGCGGTTTTCTGATTTGGCAGAGCGCCTACTCTGAGCTGATGTTCATGGATGTGTTCTGGCCAGAGTTCCGCAAGATAGACCTAATGAGGGCCATTCGCACGTACCAGCGCCGAGTCCGCAGGTACGGTAAGTAGTCCACCAGTTTTGACGTAAGATATTTTGGTTCCAAGAAGGTTTTTCTGCACTGCGGCGACAATATTGATTTGAAAAATTGCTATTATGAAAGGATAAAAAGAGGTTTGGTACCGCAGTTTGCGGTTACCAGTCTTTTCTGACGAAGCTGCCGAGTTTGCCTGTTCTAGCGGTTGCCACGATGATTCCGACGATTGCTACAGCCAGTACGATTGCAGCGATTGCTCCGAACTCTGGAATGATGTGGTCACCTACGATCTCGATTTCGGTAGTACCAGTTTCAAAGTCGATGTGGAGTACGTCTTCTGTGTCGCTGAATTGCTCATAATCGTATATTACATTAATGTCGTCTGCAAATACAGCATAGTCTTCGTTGTCTGCATCAAAGATTTCTTCGTCGAACCTTAGAGACAGAGTTCCGTCCGAGTTCGCCACAATAGAAGCAAGCAATGTGACGGTGTCTACGTCGCCTGTGACGCTGCTCAGTCTATTGCCGCTGCCAGTGATCATGTAGTAGATTGTATGCGGCTGACCACCAATCATGGCTTGGATTGGTCTCCATCCAATCGGCTCTTCTGTTGATGTGAATTGGAACGTTGCTTCTTCCTCTACTCCCCTATACGTTACTAGTACAGTGTACTCACCGTTAGTATTCATCAGGCCACCGGCAGTAAACGAATAGCTGTATGATCCATCTGCCGCAGCGTCAACCTGATCGATTCTGTCGCGGTTGCCCTGCGGGTCAAGAATCTGTATCAATATCGGTTGATTGATCGTTGCCGCCGTCAGTTGACCTGTGATCGTGATCGTGTCGCCTGTTTCATAGCTGTCTGCGTCCGTCTCTACAGTCAGCGCCGTTTGTGCATATACCGCACTCATCCCGCTTCCAAGAACTAGAGTGGAAGCAATGATTGCAAGTAATATGCCTCTAGGGTGTTTGGCCGTTTCTTTTAGCATTTCTTCTATAAAAAAGATAACCGTAATTTAAAAGGTTAACTGAAATAATGCGTATTTCTTGAGGTACAAATAAACCTTTTAAGCATGTCCCCACATTATGAGAAATTAATTACCCTCATGTGCGCTTGGGCGGCTGGATATGAGTCGTATCCAGCCGCCCAATGTGACTCGACCCACCCCTAAAAAGGGTGTGGCTTGTAACTGCCGAAAAAAGAGGTGGCGCTACAATGGGCTGGTTGACGGCAGCCCGAGCCGCTAAGTTAGTAGCGGCGACATGATCAGTCATTGCCTCACATCCGCAGTCTGTACACTTGAACTGGTTTCGCGTAGGTCTGCTTCTTGCGCCGATGTTGTGGCATCTTGGACATTCGTCAGATGTGTTCATGAGATCGGCTATCCTTACCGGGACACTTTCTTGTCTTGCCTTGCACTCCAAAATTTCCACAATTGACCAAACTACCACTTGCTGTGTTTGTCTCGTCGCTGCTGCGTGTTGTGCCTGATAACCGTTGTTACCCTAGAGCGGATTCCACCCAGGTCTTTGACTATGCAGCGTCCACCACCACACCTTTCTACCTTGTAGGCAGTTAATTGGCGCAGCTTGCGCCAAGTGGCATCCTTTATTGCTTGTGTATCAGACGGTCCGCGCTATTACCATCATCAGCAAATCCCTTGATTCCTTCAAAAATAACTTGGATTAGCGTCATTGACTAGAGACGTTATCAGGGTGAGCGCATAGCAGCAGCAAGTACCTCAAATTATCTACAATAAAAAAGAAATTGTTATTCATGAAAATTCTCTAGAGTACCTCTCCATATATGCAATTTTTTACAATACCATGCAATTATCATTGTCTTTCTTAATAGTAAACAAGATTTTGGTAATATCATCGAGTGCAAAGAGACGAATCTTGCATCACACTCCATAAAAGCTACATGAAAATCAGTAGTCCATGAGAACTACTCTTTTGGCGGTTCTAGCCAGCGCGCTGTCCGCGGGTCTTGCCGCAGGGATTTTTGCGTTTCCTGCGGTGTTGAGCGCCAGCGCGACTGCGTCCGATTCGAAGATAGATGCATTTGATACAATACCTCTAGAAGGCAAGTCGCTCGGATCTGGAGAGTTTCTCCTGTTGGTAGACTCTACCCCAGCCTTGATCGAGTCAGGTCACGTAGCATTGAACATACCGTGTGAAGTCAATGGCGATGATGCAGAATCAGATATTGCAGTTGTGGCCGGAGTCGCGCCGGACTTGTCGGAGGTCGAGCTAGAATATGTGGCAGAGTTGTCAGATCCGGACAACGATAGATGCGTCTTCCACGTGGATGTGCCGCAGGATGATGAAGACGTTACAGACGTTGCCATGATCAATACCGGCGATAACGAGATCACCTTTGAGAGCGGCATGTTTGTGTCGACATCAGTGGGCACTTCTGACTAAAAATAAGCCCATCCCTTTCTTTTTTCTATCAAGAGATTGTCACGGTAGAACTCGGGATATCCGAAAAGAATTGCAGATTGACTGGATCGCTTGTTACGAATGCCCTGCATTCTTCAATCTTGTCCGGGTTAGCATCAAGGATAGTGCCAGCTATCAAGACTGCAAGCTTTGTGGCTAACCATGTCAGATCCGACACCAGTATTACTTGAACGCTGTTGTTATTGTTGTTGCCCGTCTGTGCATTGAGAGGGTCGGAGTGCTACCACCGGCAGCGACAAAAATCATCATTATTGCTGCAAAAGTGAACTGCAGCAGCATTCTTTCCACATAACGATTATCAGTTTATCTTCCTTCAGTATTACAATATTGCTAGAGAATAGGAATCCTCTAGTTCTATTCTCTAAGATCGTTACAAGCAATGTGCTTGTTTGGCTGGTGTGGGACCAGAAGTTTTCATCTTTATGATTTCAATGAATTGCCAGCTGGATTTTGATCCAGATTTCTGGTCCGGGTTTGATACTGCAATGATGGAGGAATGGAACATCGCTGTTACTACAAGCTGTCATGAAGTGGAGGATCATTATCCGTCAAACTTGTACGCATACAAGAGCTTGGCAAGCAGATTGTTGCTGGCTGATGCAACCACCACTACTTCTAATAGCACTACTGCAATTGCAGAACAGGCTACTAACGATTTTACGATTTATATCAACAGCATCCTGGGCGAGGGCCAGTTTGACGTGCGGGGAGAGGAGAAACAGGTGGTCTTTCTGACCGAATACTCGGACAGAGTGTTTCTCAAGCCCACAGCAAGCGGCGTCGCTTACCCGACTGAGAACTTGGCTTTTGTAAAGAACAACTTTGAATACAGCACCGCGGCAACAAGTCATGAGATTTTGCACCTTGTGCTAGAAGCAGAAGGTTATGAGAAGAGTTGCTATGCTGACGCAGTTCATGAAAATCAGTTCAAATACGAGCTTGAAGATATGGGCGGGAACAAGTACCCAGTAATGAAGAAATTTGATTGCTAGAGAAATGCAAGCATAATAGTGATGTTGTTGTAAGTTAACACAAATCTGTATATGCCATCATATGCCAGAAAGAGATTTCCACTCAGGCCGGTAAACATCACGTCAGCAGTTTCGACCTTTGTCTTTGCAATGATTTACGGTTTGATAGAGCACATGCTTCTTGCAAGCCCTATCGGTCTGGACGTGTTGACCTATCCTATGAACATACATCTTGCAGGACAGCTTTACTTTTACCACGTCATAATGCTGGTGATGGCTATTCTGGTTTGCTTTAACCCGTTCTTTGACAGGCTGATTTTTAGGACAAACAGGAGCATAAGAATGCAGGGGCTGCTATGGGGGAGCGGGAACATCTTGAATTTCATATGGCTAGAAGACATGTTTTACTGGGTCCTATTTGGCGAGTGGCCCAAAGATGTCATGACTCCATTTCACATCTCATTTTACGGGGTCGTATGGTGGTATCCTGTTGCATGCGGTGGAGCCCTCTTCTTATACTACCTCACCTCACAAAACATAAAAAAAGCACCGATCCAAGCAGAGGTGGACAGTTCTTAATAATTTTGCATGCGATCAATATGTTATACTGAACATAAGAAAAGGCGCTATCATAGGCATTGTAGTAGTTGTTGCAGTAGCCGTTGCCATCGGCATAGCAGCAGCTCTAGTGCTGCTCCAATCCAGACCTGCTGAAGAAGAGCCTCCCAATGGGGATGGCGGAACTACTATCATTGCCGATGGCACAGAACCTGAAATCGTTAGCGTTGCGTCTGCAAGATCCGCATTTCCATTTGTGCAGCGGTGGGCAGCTCAGTACAACAATGAGGCACACTCTGGAAGGATCGAGGTTGGTTATTACTTGAACGAGCCCCAGCTGACGAGCGATTTGATAATTGTCGGAAAAATCTCAAATACTACTGAATCGCGCTACATTCCTGTAAGTGCCCAGGCGGTAGCCATCGTCTACAACATCCCTAGCTTTCCAGACATCGCGTCAGGTCTGAAGCTCAATACAACATTGCTCGCCCAGATATTCAATGGCACAGTGACACGATGGGACGACCCGGCCATCAGGGATTTGAATGCAGGACTGAACCTTCCTTCAGAAAGAATAATAGTGGTTCGTGAAAGCAGTAACAGTAGCACCCTTGCCCTGATGGAGAATTACCTTTCGGGGAATTTCACATGGCAGGCCAGTAGCGTTAGAGTTATGGGCCCAGACGAGCTTGCAGCGACTGTGAGAACGACGCCATACTCAATTGGATACGTCGATTTTTCGTATGCAATTCAGACTAGAATGACGTTTGCAGCTATGGAGAATTCGGACGGTGAATTCGTTCTGCCGTCAATGGACTCTATAGAGCGGGCAGTAAACAGGTCGCTGATAGTCCAAAACTTTACGAAAACCAGCAACAACAACCAGTCTGATGTTATTTTCACGAACACCAGCATGATTGGAAACAGTTCGTACCCCATCACAGGACTTTACTATGCTAGGTTACCTGGCAGTGCATCAAATGCTACAATCGATTTTGTAGAATGGATAATAAGCCCGGACGGCGGGCAGCAAGTTCTCTCAGAGGTCCAATACCCGTCAATATACAAACACAACAAGCCCTTGGCAACCTACGCGAGGGCAGTTATCAATGCCACTGACCTAGAAGTGACCAAAGATTAATAATAGAATCTCATATGACATTTTTCGCTTGGAACGCCAGCATATCGTGTTCATTGCAGTTAC
>DASVCY010000045.1:0-13335 GCA_036381375.1 Nitrososphaera sp.
TGACAGAACAAGGTCGAAATACTGGATAATATTCTCCTTGTCAGCGTCAAGCAGCACAAAATCAAATCTACTACTTCTGCCTTTCAGCTTGCGTAAGACGTCAAGGGCGATGCCCTTCCTTATATCTATTATTTCTTCGACACCGGCTTTTTTGAAATTCCCCTTTGCACGCTCTATCTTTAGAGGATCCATTTCTATGGTCACCACTTTACCGTTTTTGCCAACTGCTTCTGCGAGCCAGAGCGTTGAAAACCCAACAGACGTGCCGACCTCCAGGGCTTGTTTTGCTTTGATCGCTTTCATGAGGATTGAGAAGAACTCGCCAGTGTCAGCTGTAATTGCGAGCATTTCCTGGCCGCGTGGAACTTTGACCTTGCCGGTTCTCTCCCTTTCAGATTTCTTGTCAAGCCTCGATATTACCCTGAAGATCTGCCGGCTGTCCATTCTAGCATGCATCCTTTTTCCTTGAAAGTGACAAAAGGTTTACTTTTTCAGCCGCGTCGTTTATTTCCGTTACCGACTTTTGTTGCCTGTACAGCTGATCCTTTCGGGCTTTCCAGCCTTGGATGGCTGCCTGGTGGTCGTTCGATACGGAGATGTCTTCCTCTTCAGGCAAAGCATTATGGAGGGCATGCGTACCGGTTTTTAATCGTTGCATATACGTTAGTGTGTCGAATAACTATGAAAATCGCTATTTCCATCTGAGCTTAAACTGAGGGGGTCACTGTTTTCGACTTGGTTATGATACGCCAAAAGCGACAATAGCCTCGGATTGACGAGTAATCGCAGTTGTTCGGCGAAGCATATACGTGCCAACCTTTTTTAGCGGTGTCCCTCAAGGTGAAGGTGCAGTATGGAGTTTGTCAAGGTAGAAGAGCCCGAAGTTAACAAGCCCGTAATGATTGCCGCCATGCAGGATATGGGAAACGTTGGAAGCATTGCAATTGACTTTATCAACAAGAGCCTTGAAACAAAGGTCTTTCGATACGTCTCGGCGCCATATCCAAATTACGTGGAAGACAAGGGCGGATACATCGACTATCAGCAAGAAAGGTGGGAGTACCGCTATAGCAATGGGATTATCGTATTTGGAGGAGGAATCGGTCAGCCAGAGACAAACGAGCAACTATATGAATTATGCCAAGACGTGATCGATATTGCCAAGTCATACTCGGTTCAGCTGATCTACACGCTTGGGGCGTTCCATACAAACAGAGACTATGGTAAGAGTCCCAGGACGCTTTTCACAACCACGTCGAAGGATCTTGCGGCCCAAATCAAAAAACTTGGGATGGAGCCAACACCTGGCTCCTCGCTAATAACAGGCTTTAACGGGCTAGTGCTTGGCTACGCAAAAAAGAACAACCTGCAAGGAATAGGACTTTACGCAGAGATTGACGATCCGCAGGTGCCCCAGTACAGGTCTGCAAAGAGCTTGCTCGTGTCACTTGAGAGGCTGACATACCAGAAGTTCAGAGGACTTGAAGAGCTCGATGAGATTGCTGACGCAGTCGATAGCGAACTTGACAGGATGAAAAAGGGCGACTCACTTTACCGGCAGTAATAATCAATCACTTTCTGTTTACTATCCCTGGATCTCGAATTTCCAGCTTTCTGCGAATCATCTTAACCGAGTCAGTTGAATCCAGATCAATGACGCCAAGCAGATATTGTATGTGCGCGATCTTGGAAGCTACTGACGACAGGAACAAGGGGAATGGAGGAGAATGATGTTGTTGAATTATGCCCAAGCCTCAAGCAGGTAACAACACTTGCTCCATAGCCAGATGCCATTTTTCTTTACCGAAAAAACTGTGCATGACCTGCGACAAGGCTAAAATTACAATTGCTCGCATGCACCTTGGATTGAACAACTATTATGTTTTGGTAGCCTCAAGCCAAGATCTGGCTGGGGTGACAATGATCGATTACCTCAAGAATAAAGAAGGCTTCACAGATGAAGGGAGGTCACCTCGCCACAAAACCGTCAAGCTGCACGTGGAAGACGGCAGCCTGCTGGCTCTTGAAAACCTTGACGACCTGTACCCAGACGCCAGCTCATTCATTTTCTTGTCAAAGCACAAGTCAGACAGTCAGATACCTACGCTTACCTGCCACTGCACTGGTAACTTTGCAAATAACCCCTATGGCGGCAACCCGCGAGAAATGGCCGTTGCATACCCGAGCCTGCAAAAAACCTATCTGAAGGCTATAACCGCTGCAAGGAGCAGAGTGCCCGCATACGACGTCATCATAGAGGCCACACACCATGGGCCGACATCGCTCAAAAAGCCCCTGTTGTTTGTGGAGCTTGGTTCGTCAGAAAAGCAGTGGGCCGACAGCACCGCAGCAGGACTGATATGCGACACTCTGCTTCGGCTGCTTGACAATGGCATTGAACGCTGCGAAAAGGTAGGAGTTGCGCTTGGCGGCACTCATTATCCGACGAAGTTTAACAAGCTGCTGCTCGAATCCGAATTTGGGCTTGCGGCTGTGGCGTCAAAGCACAACCTTGAATCAGTAGACGAGCAATTGCTGAATCACATGATAGAAAGAAGTGCAGAGAAAGTCACGCATATTATAATGGATAGCAAGGGCCTAGGTAGCCAGAAGGACAGGATGACAAAGATGGCGGAAAAAACAGGGCTAGAAATACTGAAAGTCTAGAGCTATTTTGAAATACGTCCATGATGATCTGATCAATATGCGAAAGCAGCTAAAGGCAAGCGACGTTTACGACATTCTTTTGAAGATTCCTGAAGGCAAGGTCACGACCTATGGCGACATAGCAAAGGCTCTCGGCCGTCCCGGGGCGTCACGCGCAATCGGCAGGATATTGAACAAGAATCCAAACCCAATTGTAGTGCCATGCCATAGAGTTGTCATGTCAGATGGCAGCATAGGAGGCTATGCGTTTGGCAAGACTCGAAAGAAAGAATTGCTCAGGAAAGAAGGGTTACGCTTTGTCGGTGATGGCATCCCAGACTTTACAAGTTACAGGGTTGCGGCTGAAAAATTGCGTTAGCAGGAATTCCTTGGATTCCAGTGCAGTTGTTGTATAATTCGATGTCGCATACTGCCCACCCTTGATCCAAAGCTTGCTAGCGCATTGCACCACGTTTGACACTTGGCTTTTCACATCAGGTGGCCTTGATTATCACAAGAAAACTCCTGATTGTTCTTTAGCTCGAACCTGTAGTAGCAGAGTTCTGATGATGTTCGCAGTTTTTTCCTCAACGCGTAACGTATCAAGCATACACATTCCCTCTCTGTCAGTTTCCCCATCATGTTCCCCCAACATTTCTCTGTAATGGCGTAGCACTGCGACGCTGAACCTCTTGGAAGCCACGATGGGTGCATATACGCCGCTACCGCGCTAAAGATGAGTCTATGAGAGGTCGTTGTTTACAGTCTGTTAAAATGAATCAGGCAACATCCCCCGGTTCAAGTCTCTGCGGTCCCCTTTTGTGAAAATGTACACGCACACCCGTTGGAAAAACAAATGAAAACATGTGGATTGCCGCGTGGGGTCAGCGCGACTTGGCTCCTTTCACAAGCTCGCGCAAGTGAGCAAGTGATCTTACTTGGCCGCCGTTGACCTTTTTGTACAGCTGCCAATAAATCTCGTTCGGGATATCTTTGCGCTCCTTGAGCACCTTAAGGTGGTAGCGCATGGATCTTACCTTGATCACATAGACTTCTTTCTTGCCAACCCTTGCGGTCTTTTTGCCCTTCTTTGATCCGGGGCCCTTTCCGTGGATCTTCCAAACGGCGCGCTTTTTCATCGCCCTGCCCCTTGAAGTGCCCCTTGGCTGAACCGTCCATATCGCGCCACTTTTGACAAGCGAGCGGATGTTGTCCCGGGTAATAGAGTCAGCGATGTCCTCTAACCTGTCTGGTTCAAAGCGAATCCTGTTCGCTCCAACGCCTAGAATCCTTGCCACAAGTTCACGCTTTTTTGCAATATTGACTACCATTATGTCTTCGACTCCTCGTTCTTCTTTTCCTTTGGCGCCAGCTTGCCCGCATTGAGCACCCTAATACCAAGCTCGGTGGCCTTGGCAATGATTTCCATCCTCTTCCTTTTGCCAACAGTGTGGCCAAGCCTGGCTGCGTCCTTTTTTGGATCCAGTCTTGAGAGCTCGGCCACGTTGTGAACGACATTATCGGTATAGCCTGAGGGGTGAAGACCTCTCGCAACCTTGGGTCCTCTGTAGCCGACCTTGACGAGCGCAGGCATGCCTGACTTTTGTTTTCTCATCTTGTTGTCTTTGCCCTTAGGTTTTCTCCAGTTCTCTGCCAGCCTATCGTACCTCCAGCTCTCTTGTCGGATGAACTTCGGCCGCCTTTCTGCAATCTTTTTCCTGGCTGCCAGTAATTCCTCGTTAATCACCATAGCGATACGTAGGACACAAGACTTGTTCATTACAATAAATATGTTACTGGCTTCTCTTGACGACCCCCTCCCAAACTCCTATATCGCCTTGCGCAACAACATCCCACTTATCCTTGCTTTGTTGGATGAGTACATTCTCCTTACTTTTGCAGCAACGGTGCAGACAACGCACATACACAGCCACACATACGTACGGACACTGTGGCTTTGTGGGAACCACGGCCAGACTTTAAACGAGACATCCTATCCATGTAAAGAAGACACAGCTGCAAGTTAACGAGAGAGACCCAATAACCACAGGCACGCATACACTCATCATTCAGCCATCCAGCGCAGAGCGTCTTTCTTTATTCCTTTAGCCTCGTGACGTATAATATGGCATGAGCACACGAGTGTCTGCGTGTGGGGTCAGGGTGTGGCGATGAGAGTGAAGAGTGGGAGAAGAGAGTGCAAGAGCCTCAACCAGCTTTAACTGCGGAACTATCTTGATGGCAAATGAACAGTTGAGAGAAAGATAGTGAGAAGGTCAAGCCCCAGATGGGCATGTGGATGTGTACGTCCAATTGATGCACAGTGATTTGTGCTGCAGGAGCGAAAGCCTAAAGATGGTTTACATATAAGCATACGAGTTACGCCAACTTTGGAGCCCCCAAGAATACGGTTTAAGCTATTAATAATCCAACCCAGACTGCTTATACTGTAATGACAGAAGGCGTAGGAAAGCAGCGGATAAACGGGGAAACAGTCACAGGCATCGCTCTGGTATTCATGGCACTCTTGTTCATCGGGGCGGGCACGGTAAACCCTGTCTGGGCTTCGATAATGCCTGTCGACTACATCATTCTAGCCATCGGAATTGGCTTTATCATAGTAGGTGCCATTGCAATTAAGAATACAAACCGTGCTAGGTCATCGTCACACCAAGCCCATTACTAAGTGCAATGTTTAAAGCAATGTCGGCCTGAAGCAATAATATAATAACATGCCTTCCCCTGAAGACGCCATAGAAGCTTATGCCAATACCGAAAAGACCTTCTTTGAGCTGGCAAGCGAGCAGAGGCTGGCCATAATCTTCAAGCTTAATGAAAAGAGTGCCAAGATATCTCAGATCGCCAAGGACTTGGGCATAACGATGCAGGAGGCCCACAGGAATGTCAATCGCCTGCAGGATGCTGGCTTGATAGAAAAGGATCCAGAGGGCATATTTTCGCTCACAACATTTGGCAATACGATAATCAAGCAGATCCCGACTTTCAACTACCTCTCAAAGCACAAAGAGTACTTTTCAGAGCACGTGCTTGGAGAGCTTCCGATAAAATTCATCATGCGCCTTGGCGCGCTGGACAGATGTGAATACATCAAGGGCGTGGTCGCGATTCTGGAGCGCTGGAAACACATTTACCGCGAAGCAAATGAATACATCTATGAAATAGTGCCGCAGGTTCCCATTGATCTCATAGAGCCGGCGGTAAGCCGTGTCAAAGAAAAGGGCGTGAAATATTGCTATGTCTTTCCAAGGAATGTCATAATCCCAAAGGGCAGGAAGGAACTACTGAAAAAGCTTGGGCACAATGAGCTCTTGAACAAGGGGTCGATTGAGCGAAGGATGGTCGAAAGCGTACAGGTTGCGGTCATACTGAACGAAAAGCACGCAGGGGTCCTATTCCCGACGCAAAAGGGCGAGACAGATATGAACATGATGTTCTACAGCTCGCATCCTGTTTTCCACGAATGGTGTCTCGACTACTTCCGCTACAGATGGTACGGATCTGAAATTTTTGATGAAAGTAAGCTAAAAGAAATCTGATTATTGTTACTTCATCCAGTCGATAGGGATGTCCTGATAGGTACCATTTGGCAATATGCGTCGAATTGATATTGGGAGCGCCTTCTGTTCGATCTCTTCGACTGCCAGCATGATCGAGCTTCTCGCATCTTCAGGGACCTTGATAAGAGGCGGAGCGCCAAGGGAAAGCTGAAGCGATCTTGAACCGGTTATCCTTGCCTTCTCAAAGCGAGTCAGCCAAGGCGGGCCGATAAGAACCTTGTTTCCTTGAGCTTCTATCTCCTTCAACTCGTAGTCAAATTCTGGATAGGTGACTACCTCGTCCGCCGGTCGGGATGATTGTTTTGAAGCAATAATTTCCTGCACCTGCTTTTTCGACACGGCACCTTTTTTGTTCTTCTTCATGCTAGCCTTCCTGGTAGTCTTTGCCTTCGCTGAGGGAGGCTTTTTGGATGCAGCATTTTTTTTCGGAGAAGAATGTTTTACTACCAAGAATAATGGGAAAAATAATGGATATCTAATTAAATGTTTGCCCCAATTCACCAAAATGTACAGTGGGGCTATATTATTCTGATATTATTAGAATACACAATCCTGTATTTATGCTTCGCTGCACTTCCGCCGGCCGTGTCAAGTTAGAGTTTTGGTTGTTGATTGATGGAACTGCAGACGTGGTTGCCCTTCCACATTCTATTTTGGTATGGAGCGCGAAAGAACATCCGCGGAGCTGATAATGTACGCGCATTGTATTTGTATTTTTTTGGGATTATCTTTCGGAAACACGGCCAAAGCAACAAGGGAACCGGTTGTGAAAGGTGGAAGAAGTCACGTAGCTAGCTATGCGGGAGAGGTTCGGCAATTCAATCAAAAATATCTTTTTATTCATGGAAGCGAGGTTGTTGCCGCATTTTTTTTCTTGTAGATGAATCGCAGATACATAGGGTGATTGCCTCAGCTTCTCTCTACCCTCTCATCCAGGCCTACTTTATGACTCTCTGATCGCTTCGCGGTTTTCTGTATAGTTGCTACCTTTCCCAGCTTACACAGTTCCCTGTACGATTTGATTCTACTTTCGACATATTTTGTTCTGTCACAGATATTGAAAAAGGAGAAACGTTTTCATAAGATGAAAAACGCACCAGTTATTGTGCAGCATGCTGCCGGATCCGTTTCGCGACTTAAACTAGAGCTGGAGGTTGCAAACAAAGGATCTGCTCAGGCCGAACTTGTACGTCACTTGGCGCCGGTCACCTGCAATGCGATCCTGAAAGGTCTCCCGCTGCAGGACAGAGTTCATCGCTATGCAGACAAGTTTGTCTACATAGAGACAGGGCTTGTGATAGGCGCAGAAAAGCAGAAGTCGCAGTTCAAGAGGGGAGACATGGCATTTCTCACGTCAAACGGATCGATATGTGTGTTTGTTCAAGATGCAACCTCCCAACCCATGAACCCTATTGGTAAAATATTGGAAAATATCGAGATTGTAGAATCAACTCAGCCCGGCGACGTAATGATTGTAAAAAAGAGATACTAGCGATTGATCAGCTGGTATACCCTGTGGCCGGCATATCCGCCGACTGACTTCACCGCTCCTTTCTGCTCGAGTGACCTAATGAAAGTGTTGGCGACGGATATTTTCACTCCAATGTTCCTTGCAAGAGCGTGTGGTGTAATTGCCTTCATTCCTTGAATGGCCTTCATACCTACAGGTTCTTCAACGAGTACCGAAAGCTTTTGCTTCTGCTGTGGCTTTGCAGCCTTCTTCTTCTCCTCGGAAGACTGCTTGATCTCTGCTCCTCCGGGCCCTGCTCGGGCTGTCTTGTCGGAAGCGCCAGTCGGCTTTTTCTTGTTGCCTCCCATATGTGTATCTCTCTGTTCCTTTGCTTGAAGCCCTTTAATAATCATTCAGATAAGCTTTAAGCGGGCAGGATGTAGAGCTGGTATACCCTTGGACTTCAATCCCGTGATAGAGACCTTTGAGCAGATGGAGCAAACCTCGAGTAGGCTTGCACTTACCGAGTATCTTGTAGACCTGCTCAAAAAGACTCCTCCCGAGATCATAGACAAGGTGACTTATCTCATCCAGGGCAAGCTCTACCCGGACTATGAGGGAATTGAGCTAGGGCTTGCTGAAAAGATGGTGATAAGAGCGATTGCCAACTCATCCGGCAAGAACATCTCTGAGATAGAGTCCACCTACCAAAAGACCGGCGACCTCGGCGACGCAACAAGAGAGGTCATGAAATCCAAGAGCCAGTCGACTCTATTTTCAGAGCCCATGACCGTCGAGCGTGTGTATTCCACATTTGACAAAATTGCACACACGATGGGAGCTGGTTCACAGGAGATGAAACTGCGCTTGATAAGCAGCTTGCTAAATGACGCCACTGCTTCAGAAGGGCGTTACATAATCAAGTTTGTCATGGGGCAGCTCAGGCTCGGAATAGCAGACTATACCGTACTTGACGCACTGGCAATTGCGTTCACCGGCGACAAGGCAAACCGGCAGATCCTCGAAAATGCATATAATGTATCAAGCGACCTTGGCACCGTAGCAAAATTGCTCGCCACAAAGGGACTTGAAGCAGTAAAGTCTATCAAGATAACGCTGTTCAAGCCGATCCGGCCAATGCTTGCAGAGCGGATAAGGACAGCAGAAGAGGCGCTTGAGCGTATGGACGGTAGAGGAGCGGTCGAATACAAGTTGGATGGAGAGCGTGTCCAGCTGCACAAGGGCGGCGACAAGATTGAGCTGTTTTCAAGGAGGCTCGAAAAGATAACCAGTCACTACCCTGATGTAGCAACGGCAGTAAAGTCGATCAAGTCAGACGTGATCCTAGAAGGCGAGGTGGTAGCTATCAACGCTGAGACTGAGGAATACCTGCCGTTTCAGGAGCTTATGCACAGGCGGCGCAAGTATGGCATCGCAGAGGCGATGGAGAATTACCCGGTGGTCATGAATTTTTTTGATGTTCTCTATGTTGACGGTAAGAGCAAGACTGACCTGCCCTACCTTGAGCGGCGCAAGATCCTGAAAAAAATAATCGACGGGGTCAAGGACAAAAGCAGGGTCAGACTGATGGAGCAGACGATCGCGAGCAAACCTGAAGAGATAGACCGCTTCATGGCAGCGGCAATAGAGAACGGATGTGAAGGTGTGATGATAAAGCATTTAGCAAGCACCTACAGGGCAGGCGCAAGGGAATATGCATGGGTCAAGTTAAAGCGGGAATACCGGAAAGACCTTGCGGATACGCTTGACTTGGTCATAGTGGGCGCGCTGCACGGGCGGGGGAGGCGCACAGGTAGATACGGCGCGCTGTTACTGGCGGCATATGATCCAAAAGCAGAGATGTTCCAGAGCGTCACGAAGGTTGGAACAGGATTTACCGATGTGCACCTTGACCAGTTCTATAACGAGCTTGAGCGGCACAAAATTAATCATCGCCACGCCAGGGTAGAAACAAGCATGCGGATGGACGTTTGGTTCGAGCCAAAGGTAGTGATCGAGGTCGTTGCATCAGAGATAACGCTCAGCCCGTCGCACACTGCGGCTCTCAATGCGGTTAGGCCCGGTTATGGTCTTGCGCTGCGCTTCCCCAAGTTCACTGGGAAGATTCGCGACGACAAAAAGCCAGAAGATGCGACCTCTGTTGAAGAAATTGTGACCATGTACAAAAAACAACTAAAGGTAGCAGGGGTCAGGACTGAAGGAGAAGAAGGGGAACAAGCATAGGGATTCGACCAAAAATCATGATTATCAGGACCACGATTGTTATCGCTGCTATTGCGATGATTGTGAGAGCAAATTCTTCATGAGGTAGAATGGCCACTCACCGAGTGAGAGACGAAGAGAGCGAGTATTGTTGACAACAGGACGCCTTTTCGCGGTTCGAATATTTCAAGTGATTTGTGAATGATTGTATCAAGTCCCACAACTCTGAGCATTCTTCCTTAGAAATCTACGCCCATTTCTGACTACATCATCAATATCTAAATAGGTATGGTTTCTGGTTCAGACATCCGATTTGGGAGGTTCGTACAGCTTGCTCTCCACCAGGTCGAGGTTGGTGCTCTCCCTCTATATTTTTGGAAGAATCTTTACTTGCCGCAGCTGGTGCTGCCGAATGAACTTTTTCAAGTTCTTGGCCTTGTGGCAGGGTACATGGAGGTCTCTTCTACTGAGGAAATATGACCTTTCTTGCTCTTTACTTTCTGATGACATGCACTGCATGACCCTTGACAGGCGTGGAGATTGAACTCCCTGCTTCTCCTCTTCCTCCTCTTTGCACAGGTGTTAAAGAAGCAAACGGGTTTCTCATCTTACTTTGGCCGCAAAAGCGTGACAAGCGTGCAACGCTCTGCGTTGTAGCCTAGCCGGAGAAACCTTCTGATAACCCTTCTCTCTCCCCACCCTCCACCTCATATGAGTATAGCTGCTGCCCTCGCGTACTCTTGCCCGTCACCGGTCTCCCTGATAAACTTCTCAAACTGCCCCCTCTCCTTCTGACCAGCTCGAATCTCATTGCGAGTGGATAACTGGATGGGACTGAGAGGTAGCTGACAGAAGGTATGTTTGCCGACATGTCAAGATCATGTGATAGAAATTGTCTGACTCGGAGAATCATTGCAGACCGCAGGGGTGGGGGTACCTGGGAGAAAAGTCATGCGGTCTGCAATGGCTCGTCACAATCAGAGTTTCCTTATCTGGATACTAAAAGTAAGCGGTGGCTTGTTTGCGAAGATTGCATATAGAAATTCCTATAGAACCAGAATATAACATCGCGCTCTTGTCGTCCTTTGTGGCATCTACGTGCACGGACTCAAACTCGCCAGATTGAGGAACGAGTGATCGAGCCTGTTCTCAGCTATTTGAGGCGCGGGCATAATTCAAGAACACTTCTCTTCCCCCCCATTCTCACTTGTTTCCATATTCAGCAACCCTCAAAATCATATAGTACTTGACAGATGTTAGATTTCGGGTCTCTTTCAGTCTTTTGCAGTTGTTGTAGTAGACCACCACCAGCGGCAGCCGGTACACAACAGCAGAACAGACATAAAAGTACACACGCCCAACAGCTGCATCTCTCTGTGTGGGGTAACCGCGTACAGAGGCAGCGGGTGGAGCTAGCCCGGAAAATCGTATACGAAAAGAAGAAAATAGAGAGCGAATCGACATGGAGGAGAAGGAACAGGTAACGATAGTGTGGCAATAATGGAATCCATGGCCGCGCGGCCATGCATTACAGCCATACGCAGTTTTTGCGAGTAGTCTTGGTCAGGTTTAGGTACGAGGCCACCGTATCTTCCAACTTGATAATTCCAGCGGCACTATCGCTTCAATTACTGCCAATACAATGCCGTTTCTTGATATATGCGGATTGGAATCTTGTTGGCTTGCCCCAGATGCCCCAGAGGTCGTTTTTGGTTCTATGCGGCCATTTGACTTCATTAGCTTTTGCCTTTAGAGTGCCCATATCCAGATCTTGATCGTGGGTCGTGAACCTGTCCTTGCCGTGTTCACTGCATACCGCTACTTTCATCTGTCTCCAAGTGCGTTTCCCCCATGATTGAAAAAATATGAATTTCCCGTGGAATTGTCCCAGGACTATCATATCTAATGGGCTTTGGTGAAGAAAGCGGTTCCAAAAACACACGAGAGTGTTGGTTTCAAACTAGATAGATCAGTGGACCAATGAACTAATTTTTAGCATTATTCTGTCTAAGTAAATTTATAAATTGCATCAGTGCCCGCATACATAGTCAAAATGAGCGATAGGCTAGACGATGCTGAAGATAACAGGGGCATCGAGGATATTACATTTGATGATGATAATCAGGATAAAGAGGCCAAGACCCAACAGCCTGCAGAGCAGATTGCTGAAGTGTCTCCGCATGAAGAGAAGCAGGAACAAGAGATCGCCCCAGCGGCCGACGCAGGTTCCACAACTCAACCAGCCGCACAGCCGCAGCCATCGTCATCGACACCGACAAGTGATTCCAAGTTCTTTGCCATTCGCACAACAGGCGGCCAAGAACGAGTTGTTGCAGGCCAAATTCAGGTGAGGGTGAATGCCAAAAAGATAGGCATTCGCTCTGTTATGGTTCTCGATAGTTTCAAAGGCTACATCATTGTCGAGGCGCCGGATTCCAATGTCGCATACGAAGCGCTGGCAGGCATCAGGCACGTCCGCGGACAGATAAGAGGCGACCTTCCGTTCAAGGACATCGAAGGATACCTGGTCAAGAAACCGGTCGTGTCAGAGCTCAACATAGAAGACACGGTCGAGGTCATCGCAGGTCCATTCAAGTCCATGAAGGCCAAGATAACCCGCGTAGACTATGAAAAGCAGGAGGCCACCGTTGTCCTGCTCGACTCCCCCTACCAGATACCGGTAACAGTTGACGCAAACTACCTCAAGAAAATAAGCCACTAGGCAATTCCTGCACACACCTGAACGATTAAATAAAGAAAAGGAACCAGATTCCACTGCAGTCTCTAGCCGGTGTGTTAATAGCAATTGATAGTCGATCTCAACGTCAGGGGGAAGCGCGCCGTTGTCATAGGTGGCGGGACAGAGGGAGTCAGAAAGATCCGCGGACTACTCGGGCAGGACTGCAAAATAACCGTTATCAGCAACAGAGTGAACCGCTTTTTAACAGAGCAGGCAAAGCTTGGCAAGATAGAGCTTATCAAGGCACGCCTAAAGGACGCCAAGATTCTTGATAATTACAAGGACGTTTTTCTGGTGCTTGCAGCCACCAACGACAAGGAGCTCAATCGCAAGATTGTGGAAAAGGGCAGATCGATGAACGCATTTGTCTATGCCGCAGACGACCCAGAGGTGAGCGACTTTTCGTACGCGTCTGTAATCAACATAGAGGGCGTCATGCAGATTGCGATTTCCACCTCAGGCAAGAGCCCCATTATGGCGCGCAAGATCCGAATCAGAGCAGAGCGGGTGCTGCGCAAGATAATCAAGAAGACAGACATCGAAAACGCAAAGCTTCAGGAATTCGCAAGGCAGGCGGCGCGCCCAAAGATCAAGACAGTGAGCGAACGCAAGGAATTTCTCTATTCACTGATAAAAGACGAGCGAATCCAGAACCTTATTAAGGAAGACAGGATGGAAGATGCTAAAAGCGCGACGCT
>DASVCY010000046.1:0-2521 GCA_036381375.1 Nitrososphaera sp.
GAGAAGCTTGCGGGCGTTCAGGTGCTTGGCCAGGTGCCCCTCGCGAGAAGGGCGGATCACATGACAATTGGCGGCATCCTTGAAAAGGCTATTGACCTCGATGGCTTACTATCAATGTAGTAGTTTCAATCCATGGTTCCCCTTTTCCAGCAAGAATGCGTTGATGTCGGAAATGACGCGCGAGTAATGCAGGCCTTCGGTCCCAAGGTGGTAATTCTTGTACTCAGTCGGAAGAGGACTTGCAGATACTAGCCAGATGTTTTCACGATGGGGCTGTACGGTTCTCGCTTGCATTACCTTTTCCTCAAGGTTGCCCTTTACAACCTGAATTACGAGTGACTTGTTTGGGCTTTTGAGCAGAACCTTTGATGAAGGAATGACGATGTCCAACTCAACACCTTGCAGACGGATCTTTCTCTCAGATGGCAGGAGTGAAGCGGTGAGCATAAAATGAAGCAGCGCTTCACACAGAGCGGCGAGCGTTATTTCATCACTTGTCGTTCTCTCCGGCAGCTTTTTAATGCAGCGTTCCAAAATATCTCTGCAATATGCCTCAGATACTTTCACATCAGCAGCAATTGCCATTCTGATCTTCTCGCGTCCTATTTCACTAATTGATGAATACAGCACATCTTTAATGTCTGTAGGCACAGGAATTGCAACCAGTATACGTTTATTAAATCTGATTATCAATTATTACTCATATATGGCCAAGGGAATTGCAACCGGTCTTCTTGTCGCTTCGCTTGTACTTTTGATAATATACGGAGCAGACGCCGCAGTTGCATCATCGTCTCCTGACAGGAGAGGATTTCTCCCTTTAGATGAAGCCGTACGCGGTGGAGGTTTTGGCGGCGGTGCGGTGGTAATGTCTATAATAGCGTTTGTCATTGCACGCAAAGAATATGCCCCAATAGTTTCAGCACTCTTGTTTGTAAATGGTGGCCTTATTATCGCAGGAATGTTGGCACTCATTGCGCAGGGTGCGCTGGCATCTGAAGACTCGTCAGGCGCAATGCGCACAATTGGGTCAACGATCGGCATGGGTGCTATCCTGATTGGGCTAGGCGTATGGAAGGCAGCACTTGATAGAAAGGCGATTGGGGCAAAAGGTAAAGAGCCTACCCAAAAATGAAGCAAAAACCAGTGCGGCACTGGCGATACTAGGCCTACTACCAGCATTATCTCACAAATACTACAGTGAGGGAGCCGATGAAGAAAAAAAGGGCGGCAAGATCTCTCCTACAGAGACTCTGTGTCCCTATTCGTCCGGTGGGTCTGCAGCTGATACAGACCGTAACTTCTCTGTGAGTGTTGGTAGTGCTATGTAGTAACTAGGTGATCGGGCAGAAACCTCTACGCCCTTCGGTGTCGGGGAGGATGCCACAAAGAATGAGCCTAGAAACATGTACTGATTACTGTCGGGATAACATTTTATACAAACTAGTCGAGTGTTGGTTATATCATATGAAGGCAGTCATTCTGGCAGGTGGCTTTGGAAAGAGATTGAAGCCACTGACAGATCAGAAACCAAAACCAATGATCGAAGTATGCGACGTCCCAATTATTGAGTGGCAAGTAAGGTGGCTAAGGAAAGCAGGGATCAAAGATTTTATTCTGTGCGTAGGCTATATGAGAGAGCACATACTTGATCACATCGGCGACGGAAATAGATTTGATGCAAGAGTTGAATATTCAATAGAAGAAGAGCCTCTTGGAACCGGCGGAGCATTGCTCAATGCACGTGATTTACTCGCAGGGCAAAAATCGTTTTTGATGCTAAATGGCGATATCCTGACAGCGCTAGACCCAACCAAGCTTCAAATCGCAGGCAAGCACACCATCGCTCTGGTCCCACTGCGCAGCCCATTTGGCATTGTCGAGCTGGATGACAATTCTCTTGTCAAGGGATTCGTAGAAAAGCCAGAAATCCCTGACCGGTGGATTAATGCGGGCCTCTACCACTTTACAGACGAGGTATTCGAATACCTGCCAAAGAACGGCAACATTGAGACGACCGCTCTGCCTGCGCTGGCACGCAAAGGAAAGCTTTATGCAGTAAAATATCCCAAAGTTTTCTGGCGCTCCATCGATTCGCACAAGGATATTGAAGAAGCCGCCAAAGAGATGCAGGCGGTAAAGCTCTCATGACCGCCCAAAGGATGATAGGCTATAGCCTCGGACCTTTGTTGTCGATGCAGGAGGTCCTGGCATGCGCAAAGATGGCAGATTCGAAAGAAAATGTTGACTCGCTATGGGTTCCAGAGTCGTGGGGCCGAGAATCATTTGCAACGCTTGGCGCAATATCCCAGGTAACAAAGAGAGTGAGGCTCGGCACGTCTATAATTAGCATTTATGCAAGGACTCCAGCGACCGTGGCAATGGGCGCTACGACTCTCGACATGCTTTCCGGCAATAGGACCGTTATCGGCGTTGGAACGAGCACAGAGGCCATTGTCGAGAACTGGCACGGATTAAGATTTGAAAAACCGGCCAGTCGGATGAAAGAATATGTAGAATG
>DASVCY010000047.1:0-19814 GCA_036381375.1 Nitrososphaera sp.
GTTAGGTCTGCCTAATTAGGCTGTCCTAATATAAACTAACAGACGATGGGATAGAAAATATACCTCCCGAAGGTGAACACAGGGAAATGGTGACCATCAATGCAAGCCGCGAGGTCTTGGCTCCTCTGGATCGAGTGTGGGAGATTGTCGCAGATGTGGACAACGAGCCTGAGTACTGGCACGGCACCAAGACTGTAAAGAACATCAGCAAGACCGGCAACACGATAGAGCGCGAAGTTACAATCGCGTTCAAGGATTCAAAATGCCGCCAGACGGTCACGCTGAACCCGAAAACGTCTGTAGACATTTCGATAACCGACGGGCCGCTCAAGGGTACCAAGGTCGTCACCCTAAGCCCTTCTGGAGAAAAGACCCGGATCGACGTGGTATGGGACATCAAGCTGGCCGGCTTCCTCGGGATGTTCACGGGGATGGTGAAAAAGCACGTTGCTGAAGGAACAGAGGAAGCGCTGGCAAGGATAGCAAAAGCAGTCGAGTGAACTACTACCGAACAAGTTCGGTAGCCTCTGCTGTCACCATCGGGTTCCTGACTACTCTAGCAGCAGTTCTGGGTCGGTTCACTGGTTTCCCTGCCTATTCCTCCCTGCGGCGAAATTGCAGAATGCCGCTTGACCCCTATCTGAGACATATAGCCTCAGACCCGGTTGGGCTGCTTCCAACCGTGTGACTCGCCCTGTCGCTGTATTGGGCGACCGCAACACTCGGCTTGGTTCCCGAGTAATGTCAGCGAGCGCCACAGACGTCGCTTCATCCTAGATTTAACATACAAAGGCGGTTTCAAGCCTTTGGCGCTCAAACCGGGCTTCTTGTAACTGGCCTCGACCCACAGACCTTCGTTCTATAGAACTTGCGCGGTAAACTGCGTATTTATGATTATCTCTCATTGGTAACCGATGCCAAATGAAGCGAAGCCAAACCGGTACTAGCAAGCACAAATTTATCTTGGTAGGTCATACATTTTTAACGCCTATTCTTTGCTAGGTTACGCAATGGAGCTTGCCTTCACTGTCGCCAACCTTGTGATAGCCGCAATTCTGGCCGGGGTTCTCGGTGTATGGGTATACCTTCTCGCCTACATGTCAAAATCTTTCAGGCAGGCTCCGACATTGGAGTCATCATCGTATGATGGCGTGGGTGTCACTCGTTTTCCCAAGGTGAGCGTGATCCTTCCGGCAAGGAACGAGGAGCGCTACATCTCGCGATGCCTGGATAGCCTGCTTGCCCAAGATTATTCCAACTTTGAAATTATCGCGATAAATGACTCGTCTACGGACAGGACTGGCGAAATAATGCAAGGATATGCTGCCCGGGATTCCAGAGTTGTGTATATCGACGCGCCTGTCAAGCCCGAAGGGTGGGCGGGCAAAAACTGGGCGTGTTACCAGGGCTATAAACATGCTAAAGGGGATGTTCTATTATTTACGGACGCCGACACCGAGCATTCCAAGTCTGCGATGTCTATGGCAGTCGCGCACATGCTTTCCCAGAAGCTAGACGCGCTTACTGCAATGCCGAGGCTCATCTGCAACGATTTTTGGACAAAGATAACACTGCCAGCTTTGGCGACATTCCTGCATACTCGGTTTTCGCCGTTGCGCGTTAACGATCCGAATGCAAAGACGGGTTACTTTTTTGGCAGCTTTTTTGCAATCACACGGGGCACCTACGAAGCCGTCGGCACTCATGAAGGAGTGAGGGAGGAGCTGGTTGAGGACGGCGCTCTTGGAAGCAAAGTCAAGGAAGGCAAGTTCCGGCTAAAGATGGTGAGGGGAGAGAAGCAGATAGAAGCGGTCTGGGCCCGGGATCTGCAGACGCTGTGGCACGGCCTCCGCAGGCTTATGATTCCTCTCTATCACCAGAACAGAATGGCGGCATCTATGATGGCGGTTGCCGTCTTTTTTATCCTGTTTGCTCCATTCGCACTCTTGCCATACTTGCCATTTGCTGCGCTTGCAAACAACCTGTCATTTCAGGTGTTGCTTGGCGTCCAGCTTGCCGTCATAACCCTCATAACTGTCGCGACGGCTGTCCAGTGTCGGCTTGGAGTGTTTGAAAGCCCTGCCTATGCACTTGCATCTCCATTAAGCGGGGCCATTGTTTCGTTTGGCTTTATGTCGGCAATAATCGATGCACGCAAGAAAGGGGCAGTAAGCTGGCGGGACAGAAGATATACTGTAGGGGAAAGTCAGCATCCTATAAGCTAAGATTCAGTAGTACAAATCGGTGGAACGGTCGTTCCAAGCGGATGAAACGCCACGCACCTAATGTGTATCTTTATTCTGTTAAAGTGGTAGAAATGATGTCCGAACGTAAAAGCAACAGAGGTAAAATTCAGATCATGGGAGATGTGCTGGGACTTGCGACATCAGGGATCAAGAAGACCCATATTATGTACAGGGCGAACCTGAGCTATGAGCAGGTGCACCTTTATCTGGGCGAACTGATAGGCAAGAAGCTGATAGCACAGGACGTTTCTCCGGACGGTGTTGTATACAGGACGACTGATAAGGGAAGAGAGTTCTTGCTATATTACAATCGCATAACAGAGTTCCTCGAAGAAGAGCAACAGCCGCGGCAGTTCGCTATGAACGCGCCATATGCAAGCAGCAGATAATAGCATGAACAAGCGGCTGTTGCCGCAATAATTTTTAATTTAAGCAAAAGATTATTAGATAATTGCGTGATCTTTTCTATGGCATTGAACAAGGCTATTCTGGCTGCATCGATCATTATTGCCGCAGCTGCAGTCCTTTTTGCGTATTCACAGTTTAACGACTTCGACAGTGCCTCAATTGTCGAGGATTTTGTCCCGACAAGTGGCAGGAACAATAATGTCAGTGTTGATCGGGATGGTCTGAACGAGTCTGCTTTTCAGATCGGTCAGGTAAGCACTGTCGAAGCATCAGACGCTGAACTCACCCTACCTGACCTGTTTGCAAAGGTGGAAAAATCCGTCGTGCAGATTAGCGATACCCGCGAAACAGATCCGCTGGATTCGCGGTTGGGTTCAGGCTTTATCTATGACACCAACGGTCACATTATCACCAACTACCATGTGGTAAACGGCGGAGGCAGGCTTGACGTGACCTTCCTTGACGGCACTGTCTACCGCGCTTCGCTAATAGGCTCCGACCCCTACACGGATCTCGCAGTCCTCTATGTGGAAGAAGTACCGCAGGAAAAGTTGGTTCCTCTGCCACTTGCAGACTCGTCTGCGGTTAGGGTTGGACAGCAGGTCGCGGCGATTGGCAACCCATTTGGGCTTTCTGGCTCTATGAGCGCAGGCATCGTCAGCGGAATCGGCAGGCTGATACCCGCGCAGGAGGCCGGCGATTTTTCGATACCTGATGTTATTCAGACAGACGCCCCGATTAACCCCGGCAACTCGGGCGGCCCGCTGCTCAACATGAGGGGCGAAGTTATAGGTATCAATTCCGCAATATTTTCGAGAACGGGCCAGTTTGCAGGTGTCGGTTTTGCAATCCCATCAAACACCATAGCCAAGGTCGTTCCTTCACTCATAACTGCGGGATCGTTCCAGCACCCGTGGCTGGGGGTAGCAGGCAGGGACATGACTCCTGGACTCGCTGAGCGGCTGGGACTTGAAGAGCCCCGTGGATTTCTGGTGATGGAAGTAGTGCCTGGCAGCCCCGCAGCGCAGGCGGGCATCAGGGCAGGCACTGAGGACGCCTCTGTTGACGGCCTTCCTGTAAAATTGGGTGGTGATGTAATTATTGGGGTCGATAACCAGACTGTGAGAAAGATAGACGATATCCTGGTTTATCTCCAGAGGGAAAAGACTGTTGGAGATGAGCTCCTCCTGACAATTCTCCGCGACGGCCAGGAGATTCAGATATCGGCAACCCTGGGGGCTAGGCCGGGCCAGCAAATGGTTTCCTAGTAAAATCATTTATTAGTAATGGACAGCAGTAGTGTTTTGGTACAGAACTTGCTAGCAAATCCTCCTGCCATCGCTGAAATTCTGAACCTTGCCGAGATTGGCCGAGACGAAGCATACCGGCTGATGCAGGAATGCCCAACAGACATGCTCGTGGAAGCGGCAGGCAGGATTCGGGACAGGACAAGACCCGGTGCTATCACGTATTCAAGAAAGGTGTTCATTAACCTTATCAACCTCTGCAGAGACACCTGCACTTACTGCACGTACAAGAAAGAACCGACCGACCCCCTGCTCTCATTGCTCGAACCCAATCAGGTACTTGCGATTGCAGAGGCTGGAAAGAGATTTCGGTGCACCGAAGCGCTTTTTGTGACCGGAGAGAGGCCAGAACAAAAGTACCCCGAAGCGATTACCTGGCTCAATTCGCTCGGACATTCATCAACGATTGAATACATACGGGAAATGAGCGAGCTCGTGCTGGAAAAGACAGGGCTGCTCCCGCACACAAATGCCGGTAGCATGACAAAAAAGGAAATGGCGATGCTAAAGGACACGAACGTGAGCCTTGGGGTTATGCTTGAGACTTCGAGCGAGCGCTTGATGGGAAGGGGCATGCCCCACGAACACGCTCCGAGCAAGAATCCAAAGGTCAGGATAAAGACGCTGCAGAGTGCAGGCGAGCTGAAAATACCGATGACGACTGGTCTGCTTGTGGGAATAGGCGAGACTCATGAGGAGCTGGTAGACTCGCTCTTTGTGATAAAACAACTGCATGAAAAATACGGTCACATACAGGAAGTGATATTGCAGAATTTTGCGCCAAAGCCGGAAACCCCTATGGCCAGCTTTCCTCCGGCGCCAGCAGAATACTTTGTACGCGCGGTTGCAATCGCCCGCATAATTATGCCTCACATGAACATACAGGTGCCACCAAATCTCAACCCTGATATCTTTGGACGCTATATCGATGCAGGGATCAACGACTGGGGGGGAATATCCCCAGTGACTATTGACCATGTCAATCCAGAATTCCCATGGCCCCAAATCGCGTCTGTGAAAAGCGTGACAGAGTCAAAGGGGTATAGATTAAGGGCGAGGCTGCCCGTGTATCCTGAATTCCTTAAAGGTGGATTTATTACATCGGAAAGGCTTTTGCATCGCATAGATTTGATAACCGACAGCTCTGGGCTGGTAAGGGAGGATTATTTAGCCAATGGCGATTGATTCACTGCTAAAGAGTGCTGACCCTGTAGTGGCAGCTGCACTCGATAAGGCCCTTTCGGGCAAGGACATCTCTGTCGATGAAGCAGTCGCGCTCTTTGACTCCACCGGCCTTGAAATGAACCTTGTAGTGACTGTTGCCGACGAGCTCCGGCGGAGGACGGTCGGAGACAATGTAACATACGTTGTGAACAGAAACATCAACTTTACGAACGTCTGCATAAAGCAGTGCGGCTTTTGCGCTTTCAGCAGGGACTTTAGGGAAGAGGAAGGCTACTTTTTGCCAACAGAAGAGATTGTGAGAAGAGCGCAAGAAGCGGCAGCGCTTGGCGCGACTGAAGTATGCATTCAGGCAGGGTTGCCGCCAAAAATGGATGGCAACCTTTACCCTGACATTTGCAGGGCGGTCAAGAAGCATCTTCCGGACATGCACATCCATGCCTTTTCGCCAGAAGAAGTGCTGTATGGGGCGGTAAGGTCGGAGACACCGGTTCCACAATACCTGAAAATGCTGAAGGAGGCCGGAGTTGGAAGCCTGCCGGGGACCGCCGCAGAAATTCTCGATCAGTCCCTCCGTGATGTCATCTCGCCGGGCAGGATTTCTGTTAAGGACTGGGTTTCAACAATAAAACAGGCTCATGCGCTTGGAATACCGACCACTTCGACCATAATGTACGGTCACATTGAGACATCGCGCCACAAGGCAGAGCACATTGCTTTTCTGCGCGAGATCCAGAAAGAGACACACGGCTTTACGGAATTTGTGCCACTCAGCTTTGTGCACACCGAGGCGCCGATGTACGGCCGCGGGATTGTGCCCAACATCCGGCCGGGCCCCGATGGCAATGAAGTGGTCAAGATGCATGCAGTCTCCCGCATAATGCTGAACAACCACATTCCAAACATCCAGGTGTCGTGGGTCAAGGAAGGTCCGAGGATGTCACAGCTCCTTCTTGGAGCAGGTGTCAATGATTTTGGCGGCACATTGATAAACGAGAGCATCTCTACTGCCGCCGGCGCGCAGAACGGGCAGCTGATGAGGCCAAGAGAAATACGGCAGCTGATAAGGTCTGCTGGCAGGATACCTGCTCAGCGCTCTACAACATACAAGACGCTGAAGGTGTTTCCAGATGAAAACGATGATAATGACGCCGCCGATTCCGCGCTTGACAAGGTTGACGCTTCACAGTTTGGATCTTACCACCAGCTGATCAAGCTGGATAAATTCAGGTACAAGAAGCAATAGCGATAGTACAAGTATCGGAGATATTTAAGGCGGCTACAAAACAACCACTATACAATATTCTAAATCCTCAAATGGGTGCTGTTTAACTGTAAGATGATTGGTTGCATCTTTCTAAATTGTTTATGCACAGGCCTTTAAAGCGACTTATTGCTGTTTGTCCCCATGTTAGCCACTCAAGGACCAACAGGCGGCAGAAGCAGTAGTGACGACAATCATAGCATCGACCCCCAACTTTGCACAGTTTGCAGCGGACAATTGATCTGCGACCCTGACAGCGGCGAAGAAGTTTGCTGCAGCTGTGGAATAGTTGCACGCGACAACCTGGAGCTGGCGGCCGAGAGGCGGGCGTTCACTCTCGAAGAGATGGACAAGAGATTCAGGACCGGGGAGCCCGCGTCGCTCATGATGTATGACATGGGACTCTCAAGCTTTATCGATAACAAGAATATTGACGCAAATGGCAGGAGGATCCTGGGATATTCAGAGATTGAGAGGCTGCGCAGGCTCAACAAGATGGCAGTGTCAAATAGCTCCAAGAGCAAGAACCTCCACAAGGCTATGCGGGAGATCCGCCGGATAACTGAGATCCTCGGTATCGGGGCGCCTGTCGCAAAACGCTCTGCATACATTTACAGAAAGGCTCTTGACAGAGACCTGATAAAGGGTAGGTCGATCACAGGTATTGCGGCCGCCACCATATACATTGCCTGCAAAGACACTGGCACACCGCGTTCTATACATGAAATCCAGGAAGTAGTCGGGAAAACCGACAGGAAAAATATCGCATACTACTACAAGTTCCTGATGCGCGAAATGAAGATCCGCGTCCCGCTGCCAGTCCCTTCGAACAGCATATCCCGGATAGCCGTCAAGGCTCGGCTATCTGAGAGGACTGTGAGGAAGGCCCTGGAGATATTGTCGCAGGTGGGAGACAACGCCCTCTTGTCTGGCAAGAGCCCCGTTTCGCTTGCGGCGGCTGCTCTCTACCTGGCAGCAATAGAGACAGGAGAATATACAACGCAGCTGAGGATTGCCATAGCGGCCGATGTCAGCACTGTGACTGTAAGAAAAAGATGCCTTGAGATAATACGCCTTGTAAAGGAGGTAAATTCGCAACTATTAACAAAGTCGATAGAGAAAAGCCAGGATCTGCTAGCTGAAGGAGAGCGAAGGCAGCATCCGCATCGGCACGGACCGGTTGTGGAAGACGGGATCCCTGAAATCAAGAACGTCAAGGGACTTTTCCTTGCATGCAGACATCAGCAGCAGATCGCTGCTGTTACCTGATCTGCCAGTGCATTGAATATGAGGATCGCAGGGCGTCCATAGAATTGTCGTACGGCTGAGATGGTGCGGCGCCTATGAGCTCCGGACTGGAAAATACGACCACACCTGCCACCACTATCCCCAGGGCCAGTGCAGATAAAACCGTGCCCTTGTAGCCAATTTGCGGGTACGAATGCCTGCCAAACACCAAGAAGGAAGTCAAGAGCGCGGCCGCTGTTCCAAGCGACAAAATGATCCCCGTGCTGGTGCCGGTAAATGCGGCCATGATCTGCCAATCTGCAAACATGCTGGCGAATATGAGCGCACTAGCTGCCGACACTGTGATTACTCCTGCAAAAACCAGCCGGCGCGCTCCGAAATGACGTGTCTGCCTCACTGGCTCTTCGGGTCCGTCCTGCGTCGCCGCCTTTGTTGTCTGCTGCTCTTCATTTGCTTGACGAGGAGAAATTCCTGCGTATTTCGGGTCTGCTTCCCGCAGGAACTGCAGTCCTTCTTCGGTTATTATGTAATGCTTTGAATCCTTTGTAACATAGTTGCTCATCCTCTCAAGGTGGTAGTAAATCGAGCCGGTAGAGAGGCCCGTTGACATCTTGATGTCGGAAAACCCTGCGAGGCCGTTCTTGTCTGCTATTGCTCTCAGGATCTTTATCCTCGTCCTTCTAGCGCGAAGCTGGGTCTCTCCCTTCAAACTGTCCATGATAGTCGATGAAATTTTTTATCAATTTCGAAAAGAGCTCGTAGAACAATGATCGAGAAGATAGATCAAAATAATCGTTAAATGCGATTTGTGTACAAACTAGATCACTGAATGTTTTGGTCCGTCATGCATGGCTAGCTTGCGCGCTACTGCTGTTCATTTACAGTCCAGTCTATGCGCAACAGGCAGCAGTCGAAGAGGAAACGCCAGGACTAGAAGCTGCTCAGGCTGGAGAGAAAACAGTAATGCTCCTTCCTGCAAACTGGACCGCCCATGCGACGGATGTACAGATAACGCTGACCTCTTCAGCCAAGGTGGAAAAGGCGATGGCCTCCGACCAGTGGAAGGTGGTTGCAGATGGTAATAATACTGTGACATTTACTATGATGGAGAGGACCGGCAACAGGTCGTCAAAGTTCATTATTCACACAAACTCTACCAGCCCCAGGTACAGCTACCTGCTGGTGTTAAATGGAACGGAATACGAGGGCAGCATAAAAACCACAGATCCGGCCAAGGACATACACCGCTTTACGATGTGGACCGATCCGAAAGAAGAGGCCGCAACAGCCTTTATCCCGGAAGGCTGGAACGCAGACCTCCAGATAATCCGGCCCTATGGATCAATGACCGGCTTTGTATTTTTTGCCAGAGGGAGCGAGAACACGCTTGTCTATGTCTTCCACCCGTTCATGCCGCTGCATCTTATTCCTAACGACTCGCTCTGCGACACCGCGGGGTTGTGTCCTGGCATGGTCTCGGCGGAAAAGGTGAGGGAAATGTCGCTTGGAACCGCTCCAATTGCTGTCTCCAGTCCGAAGACCCCTGAGCAGTATTTTGCAACCGAGGTGTTGCCTGTGCTGAGGAAAAACCTGAATGCATACAGCGTCACTTCAGAGCAGGCTTCCTACGCGCTGGAATACGGTAATGCCAATAGCAGTGGCACTGGTGGTACCAATTCTACAGAAATGATCCCTGTGTATGACGTGAAATACAGCTTTGAAGTGGAAGGCAAAAAGATAGACGGCAAGGCGATGATCGCTACGCGCAATCACACCGCCGGTGACACAGGAGTCTGGAATGGCTATATCGTGGGCATCGAGTCTTCTGAAAAGAACCTTGATACGGCAATTCAGCAGGGAACTGTGACGCTCCTGACCCTGAAGTTTGACGAAGGATGGCTCGAGGCTGAAAGGAGGGTGTTGCATGACAATGTAAATTCAACCAGTGCGCTTGGTCCCGTGCAGGAGATGATGGCAAACAGCACATCGGGCGACTTTGATGTGATCGTCCAGACGGCCGCTCACAAGATGGTAAGGACTTACAACGACACCATGATAGCCGGCTACCTTGACTTGGAAACGAGGCAGGAGCTGCACCTGCCACTATTCCCTGGTTCACAGCACTGGTACCTCAATGGCAACGAGCTTGTCGGGGCGAAAAGGAACTGGAATCCCGTGAACTCGACCTCGCTCGAGCGACTTTTCTGAATGAAATAAACTCGCAAGACTTATACGGACATACCCTTGCTACCCTTATCACGATGCCATCTTGGTGGGGTCGTAGCGAAGCCAGGCATCGCAACGGGCTCCAGATCTAACAAACAAAAGGGCTAGGTTAGACGAAGAAACCCGTGGGTCAAGGGTTCAAATGATTGCGGTGAATCGCCGCATCAGAACAGATCCCTTCGGCCCCACTTACTGCTTTGAACAACACAACTCTAGTTCAAAGGCTGCTTCCATAAAAGCGACATTCTACTGTAGACAACGATGCTGACAAACATCAGACCGAAAAGCAGAAAAGGACCGATTGGAAATTCCGGAACGACCGAAACGCTAGACGAAAGATTCTCACTATTGTTGATGGTAAACTGAGCCCACGGAGCCTCTTCCACGTCTATATGGTTTTTGACACCATCGATTGTCAGTACGTACACCAGAAGAGAATAGGTGGAATTTTCGCTTATCAAAGGGCTCATAAGAGTCAGAGGGGCAGCCATCGGGTCGCTTGCATACCATGCACCATATTCGGTCTCTAGGGCACCATTTTCCACCTCTCTTCCAGCCCGCACGTCGCCTTCTGCAATGACGAGAGTTAATGTTCCATTCGGGGCAAAGAAAGATTGAACGATGTCGCTGCGCTGCGGGTCGCCGTTGTCTGCGCTTGATTCGCCCTGATCTTTGTCCAGATAGAACTCAAACAAGTAAATCACGCCCTGCACGGCTTCATCAGAATCGCTTTCGAGGAGCGAAAGCTGCATGGTCGAAATGATATCGTCATCAGGATTTGTGTCATGGGTTACACTGAGTGATAGCCTTAGCGGCAACCTGTCCTCAGGAATTTCATAGAACCTTTCTCCTATGTAATCCCATTCGCGGAGTGATTGAGGCACAAGTGCAGGGGCTGTGAAAAAAGCTAAAATGAAAAAAGCAGCACATCTAATCATTTTTCCGGATGTGCCAGCCATTGCTATTAATCCCTCAGTCTGGGATAAAACTCTTGAGACATCCAAATGTCTAGACGATGTGCAGGATACTTCACAAGATTTGAACTTTCTATGCTTACTCTTGTTAAGAATGGGGTGATCGTTAAGAGCTTATTAAACATCAGCCTTTCTGTTTTTCAGTTCCTCCTGATGCTCGGGGTGGTATTGCCATAGGCACAATTCCACCACCGACCGCGAATAGAATGGCGAATAATGACACCAGTAGTTCTGCTTCGTTAGAGGGGCAACTTCATCCCCCATAAAATGGTAGGCAGCTTGATGACAGGCAAACCGGTCGCAAGCAGTATCGTAGCCACCGCAATCAGTGCAGCTCCGATAGCTACTCGGATTTTCAGACTCGTCTAACAATAGCGGCTTCTTATACAAAGTCCTGTACCTCGTAAGACCAGATAGGGTTCACGTACAATAGGATCAAAATTCAAAAGGTCGGCAAGTCTCCCAAATCATCACCTTTAGTTTTTTCACTATCCGTCCTTACGAAATCTTCTTCTGGCGATGAATATTTGGTAACTCTATTTTTTAGCACAAACTTGCCGTCGTTGAAAATAGCAGTATAGTAAATCATACCGACATCCATATTGGAGATAACATCTTGGCGTGATACTATTTCACCTTGTCCGACAACGCTGTTCCCATAAAGGCGGTGTTGCTTTACAGAATCCAGGATTCTTGCGGCTATTTTCTTGTTCCTTCTGCGATAACGGGCAGCCGAGATCACGAAATCGATCTTCGTTTCCATACAGAACATACTGAATGATGCGCCCGCCATATGAGCATATTACACGTTGGCCAAGACAAGTCCAGATTTCAGGAGGGAAGTGGAGCAAGAAACGCTGCTTTGACATGTGGAAAAAGATGTGCACACGCAAACCTAGCTTGCTACTGTCCTACCTCTTCGGAGAATTCTGCTCCAACAATGTCTATGGTCTCTGTCACACGCGGCCTGTTTGACTGCGCTGTCAGGTGACGCTACACCATCTTGACAGCACTGACACAATCCGCAATGCATTATTTTGTATTGCACTGCATTGCGCGAAACATGTCTCT
Organism: Nitrososphaera sp.; assembly: GCA_036381375.1. Lineage (GTDB taxonomy): Archaea > Thermoproteota > Nitrososphaeria > Nitrososphaerales > Nitrososphaeraceae > Nitrososphaera. The sequence continues at coordinate 11,927 of DASVCY010000047.1, forward strand.
AATAAATTCTTAAATACATCCTTTGTTGGTGATGGATCGATGGTTTGGTTAAGACGGACAACACACTATCTGTTCATAGTTGTGGTTGCAGTTAACGGCACACTGCTAACCATCAACACTGGAGACTACCTGTTCTACACAGACTGGATGTGGACCTCCTTCGTAGTATTCTCGATCTCACATTCGACCATGCTCGTTGTGGGTGCGATATACTACATGCTCTTCACAGGAGTACCCGGAACAGCCACGTACTACGCGACCATAATAACAATCTACACGTGGGTCGCAAAGGGCGCATGGCTCGCGCTCGGCTATCCGTACGACTTCATCGTGACACCGATCTGGATACCTTCAGCAATGCTGCTAGATCTCGCATACTGGGCAACAAGGAGGAACAAGCACGCGGCGATACTCATCGGCGGTTCGCTAGTTGGCCTGTCGCTCCCTCTGTTCAACATGGTCAACCTGCTGCTCGTCAGAGACCCGCTTGAAGTCGCGTTCAAGTATCCAAGGCCGACGCTTCCTGCATATATGACTCCGATCGAGCCTCAGGTGGGCAAGTTCTACAACAGCCCTGTGGCCTTGGGTTCGGGAGCAGGAGCAGTGCTGTGTGTACCAATGGCAGCATTAGGAGCAAAACTGACCACATGGACATATAGATGGATGGCCGCATGGAGCAAGTGGGACTAAACCTCCCCCTCCTTTTCCTTTTTCTAACTTTCTGTTTTATTTGTGAGAAAACAAACAGCTTTGCTAAATGAAATGCCCGAAAGCCTGCCGCAAAACGGCAATTGCAACAGCCATTGGCAGCAAAATAGTCTCGGGGCACAAAAAATATCACATTGTCCAGTCCGAGGGAAGCTGAAGGGAAACCTGCTGTTGCGAGAGTGGACATTTTCTTTTCATTGCTCTCATCGCTGGAGCAAGTGGGATTCCTCTGCAATCACCTTGCCTCTGTGTCTGCAATCACCGGAGGTTTGTGGATATTCGACATGTGCTCCTCTGATTCAGAGGTCGTATGCCTGCACCTCGATCGAGGTGCTTGTCGCCGCTAAATCTTCTTCGCTTGCTCTGTCGTAGTATCGTTTCTTGTCGACTGGTTGACTCTGCATTGCACGGCATCGGTCGACGGGAGAAGGGACTCTTGCTTTCAGGTTCCTTACCATCGCAGCCTCGCTGGATGGAAGAAAATTGTGCCATGAGCAGCACCCGGGAAATATAGCTCGCTATTCATCCAACACTTTAACGTTGTCGGTTTTTCGCCGGAATATGGCAGATCGCGTCAATAATGTGCTATTACTTGTAGTGCAATGCATACAAACCAAATAAATATCACTGCATAATCTGTTGGTGTTAGCCTAAGCCAGGCCGTTGGAACCCTGAACTGAATTAGTGATGGTTTGGCTAAGACAGAACGGGGTTCCAACTAACCAAGGCTAGGGATGGAATGAGCCAAACTGGTATATAAGAATATGTGAAAAAATTAGGGGGAATCTGTCAGCATGATATTGAGTGGTGCAAGGGGTGTACTTCAGAAAATTGACACGGCAGAAAAGACCATTACGCTGGTAAAGCATTCTGGATCTGAAGATTATCAATGTGCAGATCTGGGATTTGAACCTGAGAAGTGGCAGATGCTCATCGGGAAGATGGTGGATGTCCAGCTGTGTGACTTTCTTGTTGTGGATGTCTCAGTACATTCAGAACAGCAAAAGGAGTCAACGAACCGGGGAGATGAGTAAGAGAAATGCTGGTTTCCTATTCAGAGCTGTGCGAACAGGTGGTTGCCCTAGATGCCAGCATAAGATTTGCCGGCGTTGCAAACAAGCTGGGAAAAATCGTTGCCTCTGCCTACCGGAGCGGCCTGGTTCCTCTCCTTTCAAAAGAAGAGACTGAGCGGACCATCCCCCAGTATGCACTCCGACTCAGCCCGCCACCGGAGCTAGAGAGCAAGCTTGGGAGGCCGGTCTACTCTGTTACAACCTATGAAAAGATAAGGAGAGCCATTATACCCTTGCATGACGTTTATGGAAATACACGCTCGCTTCTGCTGGTATCGTTTGATATTGAGGAGCGCAATTATGATTCTCTTATTCAAGATAGGATCCTGCCGTTGGTAAGAGGGAACGACGACAGCCATATGTCAGACCGGAGATACTATCAAGGTTGAAGGCGATCTGGATCGCTCAGGTAAATCAACTCTCAGCCATAATAGATGGTGTGAGGCTGCCCTGTATTTGTGTGGCTCCCTTCTGCACTCACCAGAGGTTCTGGGTCTGTCAGCAAGTCAGCTACTACCTCGGTCCGCATGCACAAGACTCGTTGAATAATGATGTTCGCATGCTGCCGTTATAATCGCCTTCTTTGTCTCCAATCCGCAGTCCTTGCACCTAAACGCCATAGGCTTTGTGACCACAAATTGGTAATCCACTCTTGCACTCAAATCATGTGCAGTGCAAACTCACTTCCTAAATAGATGCCTTTTGCTGGATGCTTTGTTATAGCAGGTGAGAAGAAATGTCTAGATTGAATGGAGAAAGCGTCGCCGGTGTAGCCTTTCTGTTCTTCTCTGCTCTTTTAATGGCGGCAGGGCAGGTGGACGGTGCCTTCGGTTTGCTGTACCCTGCGTATTATATCCTGGCAGCCACAGGGGTCGCCTTGGTTCTCTTGGGATACAGGACTGGGCGCAACGAGGCAGCACGAGAAAGTGAAGCAAGACCAGCGGGGGAGCTGAAAGGGCCATTACTGGACAAGACCTAAAAGGTGAATGACATTACCATGGCATATCCAAATATCTGCTACCCCTACAGAGCAAGAAAGCGGGTTCCACAGTTAAGGATGCATGGAATGGGACAGAGGAAATGCGGAGTATCTGATATTCTCATCAGATGGGATGGGAGGAATGGTCGTCCATGCTGCGACTACACATTCAGAATATACGCGCGGAGCCGGTGATGGAAGAAGATGGGTGAAGAAAAGTCAGCCGCCAACCCGGGTCAATCGGAGGGTCAGCAAATCAATAGTGGCGTCCGATCTGGGGTGCCATACGAGGAGCTGTGCCAGCAGATCCTTTCTGTAGACGGTGGCGTGCGCTTTGCAGGGGTTGCCGATTACCGCGGCAACATCCTCGCAACAAAGTACAGAAAAGAGATAGAAAAATCCCCCTTGTTGACAGAAGATGAACTCAGGCTATCAGTTTCTCAATCAGTCATCAGGATGGGCACCCGAAAATCCCTTGAAGGAAGCCTTGGCAAACCTCTATACTCTATAACTACATATGAAAAGGTAAAACGTGCTACCATACCCATAGTTTGTGACGGCCATGACTATATGCTCATGATTTCGCTGGATTTGGCGTCACGTCCGGGACCTCTGATAAACAAGAAGATAATCCCGCTTGTAAAATCACTATGGCCGCCCTAAACCTCCGTATGCGCGAGCGGGCTTGACAAATCAGATGCATTGCACCAGATACCAGTGAATCTCATGCTCCTCGAAACTGTAATCTTGCTATCCTTGTCGCACGTGCCAAGGTGTCTGCATCGCTGACCGTTGTTCGCAGCAGTGGGTGTCCACTACTACCGCAGCCTTGGCATTGCTGTACAAGAACCAGTCGGCAGAGGTTGTGACTTTTTCGCAATCTGGTCCTATCGGAATTGGCAATGGTGCAATCTGCACCGTTTTTTACTGCGTGAATTGACTCATATGCATAACCATTTTGCACATGCGTACTCGAAACGCACATACATTCATACCATATTCAAGCCATGCTACTACTCTGTCTGATCTTGCCGTTCGTTCTTTCCCTTTCCATCTTTTGCCTTTTGTAGCATTCAAAACAAAGGTCGTTATATGCTGTATCGATCTTGGTTTTGCATATCACACAGAGCATAATCAAAACAGAACAGATATGCCGCGCTTATATTCAGAATGGAATCTTTTTCTACAAAAAGCTACTTTAGATTGTGCGCTTTAATTATTGCCGGGTCCAGTACCTTGCCGTCCTTGATGCTGACGGCCCTGACAAGCTCAGGCCGCATCGACTTGCTTGCGATTTCATGGACATAGTCTGAAATAATGGATGACAGTTCCATCGAGGCATACCTTGGAACTATTGATGGAATGTTTGGTACACGGATAAAGATGTTGCCGAAATAGTCTGTCTGAGCTGGATTCAGTATTGTCCCGGTGCTTGATGGTGAATATGTGCCCGTAGGGTCAATGTAGGGAAAGTTGCCGCCTTGGTCTATTGATACGTCGATGATTACCTTTTTCCTCATCTCGGAAATCTCTTTAAGCAAATTTTCATCGATAACCCTGTCTGCCCTTTCCCTGTCGTAGGTCGAACCGATCATGACGTAGGCGCTGCGCAAAATGTCCTTCTCAACTGCAGCGGCTACCGAACATTTTGGAAGGCTGAGCTCTTGCAGGTATTTCCGGCGGCCCTCGCGCTTTTCAATTATGGTGATCTTGGCTCCAAGCGTCGAGCATACCTTCGCAGCGGTCTCGCCTACTGTGCCGCCACCAAATATTATAACCATCTTGTCCTGCAGCGACAGCGTGCGCTTCAGCTCGTTGTCGATATTGTTGTCGACGTTGATGATCTGTTCAAAGCTGTTGACAAACTTGTTTTTGACCTGATCGGCACCTGCCTTGAGCCTGATGCACTTGTCATGCCTGAATGCATAGTTATGGAAAAAGCCGGCCCATATGCCAGACATTGCTCCAGCGATCCGGCTCATTGGCATCAGAAGCGGGGTCTGGCCATTTTCGTCAACTACTTTTTCAAACGATATGAATGTGGCACGTGATTTCACTGCTGCTTCTGTCAGCTCCCTGCTTGATTCAAAGTGGTTAAAGCCAAAGATCGTGTGGTGCGGCTTGACGTTTGTGTGCTCTCCCTTCCACACCTGCAACTCTTTCACTTTGACTATCAGCTCCGACTCGGAATAGAGCTCGGCCTGCGAGCTTGCTATCGATGCGCCGGCAGAGCTGTAGTCGTCGTCGGAAAAACCGCTCTTTGACCCCGCCTGGGATTCGACAAAAACCTTGTTGCCTGACCTGACTAGCGACGAAACAGAGCGCGGAGTCAGGGCCACCCTGTTCTCGTGGTCCTTTATCTCCTTTGGAATACCGATTATCAAACACTTCTCCTAATAGTGAATCACTTATTATATTTACTCAAGTTATTATCCGCGGATGCACTTTGCGATCTCGCTGTATGACCCAAAGGTGTTACTTGCTTCTGGAAAATGTATCCGTATTGCCCTTGCTGCGGACTCGGCGAACAGCTCGGAGGGGTCGTACCTTCTTACCAGTTTCAACAACTTGTTTTCATTCGAATGGAGCTTTCCAAAATAGTATGCCGAGCTCTCCTCGATTATGACGTCGGCATCATGACACGAAATTCCGTTCGTCCTCAGGTGCTTTTCGAGTTTCCCTGCGTAATTCGCAAAGTGAACGGAATAGGCGTCGTCTTTACGAGTCTCCGCCATGCAAGTATAGCGTGCCAGGTGCTTTTCAATTTTTCGCGAGAGAACTTTGTTCTAAAATTGCTTTTACCCTGCAAGCCCATTAATTGGTCATCCCTCGCAAAACGGCGGCCCGGGTTTCTGTTCCGTTCACCGAAGGTCGTCATTGTGGTAGGGAGGAAAGGCCAAACACGGAGCTGGCCGATAACAGCCTCCCTGCCAGCTAGAGGGCTATTTGCCCCAGTCAAGTTTAAGACCCTGCGCTACGATATTGTCTTCCATGAGCGAGAGCAATCCTTTTGCACCTGCAAAGCTGCTGACGGCTCCATTTGTCCTTGGAACAGCTGCGTTTGAAATGGCACTTCTGACCACCGTTTCGCTTGCCCGCCTGGCACAGATAACTGTCCAGTCGGCCGACACAGCGCTTGCAAAGTACATAGAGCTGACCGAGCATGAGATAAAGAAAGGCAGGCGCCGGGAAAGCGTAAAAGTGGAGTAATGAAATAATAATATCTAGCGCAACTTACGCAGCTTGACGTTATACGCAAGTCCGAATCTGTGAGCCTCGTCACGTGCATGCTGTAGCATCTTGAGACCGGCGTTGTTCTTTGGAAGCACAACAGGATCTCGTACTCCCGGGAGGTAGATTTCCTCATTTTCCTTTGCAAGTCCGATGCAGGGCACGTCATGGATGCCAAGGGATCGAAGCGAAGCAAGGGCTGCGCTGAGCTGGCCTTTTCCTCCATCTATTACTATCAAATCCGGCAGCGGCTGATCGCTTGAAGAATATCTCCTTCTCACAAGCTCACCCATCATTGCAAAGTCATTTTGCCCGACGACAGTTTCGACCCTGAATTTTCTGTACGACGATTTGTCAGGCTTGTTGTTGGCAAACCTGACACAGGAGCCGACCGCAATAGAAGTTCCGAGGTTTGAAACATCAAAGCAGTCTATTACTTCCGGGATAAAGTCAAGCCTTAGGGACTTTTTCAGCTCGACTACAGCCGGGTCATAGCCCCTTTCAATGTACATCGAAAGGTTCCTTGAGATCAGGTCCATCAGCTGACGCTTATCCTTTGACAGCAGGCGCTCGACGTTAAAGATGCTTACCTTGTGCTCTGCGATTTTTTCAAGCGACGCTTCCAGCAACTGTTTGTCCTCCAGGTCCTCATTGACATAGACGAACCTTGGCACTACTGGCGCCGACGAGTAGTATTGCAGCAGAAAAGAGGAAAGTGAGTTGTCGCCTATCAGGTCAAATTCGAACTTTTTTCGGTCGCTAATAACCCCTCGTGTCCTTCGAAGTGCCATAACGTGCGCTACTCCCTTCTTTTCATCCTTCATTATGCCGACATACTCTTCGTCTGGGTTCTTGTGGACCGCCTTCTCCATCTTTTGCCTTACGCGTAGGTTGTTCAATCTGTAAAGAGTGTCGCGGATCTCTTTTGCCCGCTCATAGTCGCCCGCTTCCGAAGCGCGTCTCATTTCATCCTGCATTTCGCCGGCAAACTTTTCAATGCTGCTCTTGCCCTCGAGTATATCCTGCAACGAGGAAACGCCCGCCATATATTGAGCACGGGTCACGTTTGCGATGCACGGAGCATCGCAGTTCTTGATAAAGTACTGGAGGCAAGGCGTCTTGGGCATCCTGTTGCACACTCTTATCTTGAACAGTTTGCGCAAGAGCCCTACCGTCAAGAACTTGCTGCTACCCCGGACAAAGGGGCCGTATATCTTTCCCTTTGGCCCCTGAAACTCCCCGTTCCTGTTGCGCCGGGCAACGAGCAGCCGGGGGAACGGCTCGTCTGTAATCTTCAGGTAAGTATACCTCTGCTGGTCCTTCAGCTCGATATTGAACACTGGCCTGTAGCGTTTGATGAGGTTCGACTCTAGCAGGAACGCCTCTATTTCGTTGTCCGTAACGATAAAGTCAATGTCTGCGATGCTGGCGACAAGCTTGGCCGTCTTCCATCCAAAATCGGGATCACGCCTTGCAGTGAAGTACGAAGTAACGCGCTTTTTCAGGTTCTTTGCCTTACCAATGTAGATTATCTTGCCGTTTCTGTCCTTCATCAGGTAGACGCCCGGCTCTTCGGGCACTCGCTTCTTTTTCAGGATTGTAGCAGCCGTCATTCTCTTGTCCTTTGCAATACCTTCTGATCTATCGTCAGCTTTGGTTTTAGGTATTTTCCAGTATAGCTGTTCTCGTTTTCAGCTATTTGTTCGGGCGTTCCCTCCGCGACTACGCGGCCGCCTGCCTCTCCGCCTTCGGGCCCAAGGTCTACAATCCAGTCGGCCGATGCAATGACGTCCAGGTTGTGTTCAATTACGATAACGGTGTTGCCAAGGTCAACCAGCCTCTTCAGAACGTTCAGCAGCTTGCTAACGTCTGCAAAATGCAGGCCCGTGGTCGGTTC
>DASVCY010000048.1:0-20821 GCA_036381375.1 Nitrososphaera sp.
GAAACCGAAGACAAGGACATTGCTATTGGCAAGCTGAACTATCCCAGAGTCCTCATGTATCAGAATCCTTCGCTAGACAAGGGTCGAGCTATCAAGATAGCCGCAAACGTCGCTGACGTGTACGAAGAAAGAGCTAGGAAAATAGCCCGCAGGTACGGAAAAGAGCTCGTGCTCCTGACTGAGCAGCTCTGCTCATCCTCCTTCTAGGGTTTTTCTATCCTGATAAAAACGGTAGTCTCGTCGTGATCTACAAGAGCGCGGATCTCTATCCTCTGGAAAAGGTAAACAAATGACTGAGCAGTAAAGTAGGAGAAGTTCTCTCCACCGTCGTGCCTTATCGCAATCGATACAGCATGCTCCGTGCACTTTATCCTTGCATCGGTCCCCATGAAGTATTTCGAGACCTTCCGTACAAAGTCAAGAGCCGATTCCGCGCTTGGCTCTTGGCCCGACAACATGATTATGTTCCTCGCCTCTGCAGCCCATTTTTTCGCCAGTGCTTCAATACTCTCGCGGTCTATCAGACTGAACAGCGCCGCGAGCATCGCCTTTGGGACTGTGACTGCTGTGTACGAACTTGTTGGGATGAACCATTCTGCTTGGGAATCAATGACTGAATTCAGGTATGCGTTGACGCTCAGCCCGCGGTTTGCCGCGAAATCCCTAATAATGTTGAACGACTGGTCGTTGACCCGGAGGGTTATCATCCTCTCTCTCTTTCGCAAGGATGGTCCCCCAGATGGTGATGACATCAATTGTAATACAATGTAATCGCTTTTAGCAGTTTAGTTTCGTCCTGCTTTTTAAATGGCCGTCGCAAACCTGCTTGCATATGTCACAGAATGTGATGAAAATCCCGGTAGAAAAGCTGGATAGGGTGTATGTCTGCGCAAGCTGCGGCGCATCATTCCTATTCAAGTCAGACATAGAATACCACAGCGAGTCTGCCGGACACAGGGAAATGTGCGAGTTCCCGCTGTAATAGCACTTCAAGCTTTCCATCTTCTCTTCTTTACACCCTGCATCTTACTTTCCCACATGATTTCACCCTGCCTGTACGACATCATTTCGCATTTGGACTCAAGAACACATATGCGGGTCCGGATTTTGCCCAGTTCTTCTATTCCTTCCACCCTTTTCTTGCGGAGCTCCTTGACCCTTTTTTGCAGTTCCTTCATCCTGCTTGCCGCCACTTCATTGTAGTAGACTATCCACTTGTCAAAGTCAGAAATCAGGCTCATCTCCTCTGCGTCGCACCTTCGTATCTCTTCAAGCAACTCCGACTCCTTTTCCATAAGCATATCAAGCTCTGCTGCGAGCTTGTCGACTTCTTTGCCGATCTGGCTTGATCTTTTACGCAGCTCATCGAAATCCTCTTGACGCCACTCAATCGAAACGTTGCTTTCGATCACTGTATACCGCCATTGCAGATCAGCATATTTAGTGACTGCGCAGGCTGGCGCTAGTAAGATGTTCAGTACAATGATTTTACTATCAAGGAAAAGTTCTTGGCTTTGATCTGACAGATTTTCTTGTTATTATCCTCCAGATCAGCGCAGATATTCATTATTGTATATTCTGGCAGGAGAGTTTTCCTTAGCCATCCTTGGCTTCTTTGGCAATATTCTCAGCATTTGCCACCATATCTTGGGGGATCGAAAAAGGGTTCTTGAATGCCCAATAATATCAGCCGGGCTGCTTTCCTCTTAATAATGATAAAAGCTATTACTAGCCGGGAGGTTTGTAGAACTTTTGCCAAAAACAGGAAAAGTTGCATTTTCAGTGATACTCGGGCTGGGAGCAGCTGTAGGAGTTCTTTCATTCATACTCTTTAGCATGGTCTCTCCGGGGCCACTTCTGTCTTCCGCCGGGTTTCAGCAGGTACCCTATGAAGGACCGGCCGTGGGAGAGATCGGAGAAGGTGGAGGGGAAACTACTCCAGAAACTGCAGCGCGGGGAGGAGGCGGTAGCGCGGGGAACTCCACGGGACAGAACCAGAGCGCCGCGATACCTCAAGACGCAGTAGTCATCTCCATATTACAGGGATCGTCCGTGCAGGGAAATCCATCTTATGATCCGGAGAGGGCCGAAGTTCCTTCAGATAAGACGATCGCATGGAAAAATGATGATTCAGTTCCACACACCGCCACAAGCGGCGAGCTGTTTGATTCAAGCATAATAAACCCAGGAGAAAGCTTTACAATCGCAGCCCAGGAAATTGGGACTGGTGAGCACGAATATGCATGCACAGTGCACCCATACATGAAAGGGACGCTTGCAATCAAGTAATGAAAAAGCTCGGTCTTCTCGAGCCCTCCCGGCCGAGACATTTTTTATGATCACCCACTGTCTGCACTATTCGGCGGTTTCCAAGACAAGCGCTTTTTCGAAGAATCATATGCCCTCTTCGCTTACAAGACTCTGTACTCAAGGTAGGCAGAAACAACAGAACTGGATATAGATTGGAAATTCGATCCTCCCATCTTTTGAGATAAAAGCGCGAGAATCTTCTGTTATTCTGGCCCGACTGTTCAATCCTTCGTTCAACGCGTCAGAGAGAAGGTGGGACTCTTCAGCCTCTTCGTCAATCATTAAGATGATAGAATACTGTGTGGCAGATGATTTATCCAGGGCAGGATGCTGTGAACTTGATTGTTCAAGTATTTCTTGGGGTCAGTGCCGGAATCATAATCGTCTTTTTCGATTGTTATATCGAAGGATTTCACTTTTTGATACTTGAACCGTCGCAAAATAGAAAACGGTGATTGCTCATCAAAAAAAGAGAAAGTGAGATCCGGTTATTTGACTACTACTTGTCCGGTCATCCACGGGTGCACTATGCAGATGTAGTCGTATGTCCCTTCCTTGTTGAAGGTAAGGCTGAATGAATCGATCGGTGCAAGTCCTGGCGGAGACATTCCTTCCGGCCATATCCATCCAGAGTTGATGTACTTTTCAGTTCCCGTGACGTTGTAGCTCGCGTTTGGCGGCAGGTAAGTCGCGTTTCCTTCCGAGTCTATTACAGCCGGCATGAACGAACGGTTGTTCAAGGCGACGATTACGTTCTGGCCCGGCGGTCCGGGCACCACCATTGGATCCGCGTTAGAGTTTGGAACTGCCGACGTGATTGATGTCTGGTTATCGATCAGAAACGGTGCCACGAAATCTGCGTACGTGCTGTTGTCCAAAATGAACGTGACAGTGTGCGGCTCACTCACCTTGGTCGGGTTGTAAAAGACTACTGTCTCGCCCACGTTTATCTCTGCCTTGTTTGGGAAGAACAGGGTTACTGGCGCAACGTTGCTGCCTGCACCCGCCCTCACCTTGAAGACGCCATCCTTGTAGTCGTAATATTTCTTGTTGAGCTTGTACTGCACCGACGGCCTTTCATCGTTGTCATCCATCATCTGTCCTTGGCCCTGCATGTTTCCTCCCGGCTGGGCGGAAGTATTGGATACTGCAAGGCCTGCTGCCGCCAAGAGCCCTGCTGCAATGATTGCTCCAAGTATCAGGTTCCGGTTTTTCATTAGACTGGGGGAAAATTATCTACCTAATAAGTCCTCTATAACAACTATCAAGCAAGGGCGCCGCTGTGACATTCCGGAAGCAACGAGCCAGCAGGTTGAGTGCCCAAAGTTGGAGAATTATCACTATTGTCACCCGTACACGACGGCTGTAAAAGTCATAACATCACGAAGGCGAAAAGGCAGCCAGAAACAATGATGGACAAGTCTGTCACTTGCAGCCGACGGCAGCTGCTGACCATCTAGCTGATTTCTACGCAAAGATACAATCGCTGGACGACGGCATCAGCCTTGCCGGCCTTGCAGACTATGCACGCAAACTGCGGGCGCTGGCGTAAAGCGGAAGCGACTTTACTTCGTTGTATTTGTACTTGAATCCCGAACTAGTCGATGCGCTCACTATGTGAAACACTGGCGGAGACCAGGTGCTGCCTGCGCTCCATCTTGCCCATGTGAGCAAAATAAAGATGGGGTATTGAAGGGGCCATGATTTTGCTATAGGTTATTACTTTTGAGGTCAGCTTCTTTGTCCACACTTGCTAAACACGGAATAATGGAATGCAAGGAGAAAGAGTGAGACCATCATGCCTACGATCAGAGCGGAAAGAATTTGCAGCTGCTTTGCAGACAGGATGTCGGATGGAGAGACAGAACCCTATTTTTAGTGGGGCCAGTGGGATTTGAACCCACGATCTCCAGCGCCCCAGGCTCGTCGGTTGTTTTTAGCAACCTCTGACATCCTAGACCAAGCTAGACTATGGCCCCTCACGGTTTCACATCAGAAGACCTCTATTAAACCTACAGAATCAATCTCTTTTGCAAATTCGAGCTTAAAGTTCTTGTTCCGGACATTCATGATGCTGTACACTTCATAGTCGTTGACAGCGATGATGTCAGGGTTCCTGTTGCCACGGGCAAGGAAGGCTGAAAAAACCGTGCGATCCTTTTTGATACAGCCCAAAAAAGACAGATGTTACAGATCACCAGATCGCGGCTTTCTTCTCAGAGCATGTCATACGATAATTGCCCAGTCGCGAACAAGAATTATCAACCCAATATTATTAGACCGCCTTCATTCGCTTGAATGAAAAGATCCCGAATATCCCCAACGCAGCGGTATATGCCACCAGAATCGCAGCGTCAAATTCAAACGAGTTGCTTCCAACTCCAAGCATCGAGTGCCGCAATGCGTCCACTCCGTACGTCGCTGGGTCTACTGCGGTCAGCGTGTCAAGCCAGCTTGGAAGATTGTCGATCGGAAAGAGCGCGCCAGAAAGGAAGAACAGCGGGAACACCACGAAACTGACTATCATCTGGAACCCCTCAAGGCTGTACATATAACTGCCAAGCGCAAGCCCAAGTGACGTGAGACCAAACGACATCAACAATATTATTCCAACCACCTGCACAAGCGACAGCGGCGTGAACGGAATGCCTATTGCAGCTCCGATGGCAAGCAAGATGGCTGCCTGTATCAGAGATGTGGTCATTCCGCCCAGAGTCTTTCCTATAAAGACGCCGCTCCTGCTGACTGGCGCAACCATCACACTCTTCAGAAAGTCGAACTTGCGGTCCCAAATGATGTATGAGCCAAAAAACACAGAGCTGAATATTATCGACATAGCCACTATGCCGGGAAAGATGAACTGCTGGTAGTCAACGCCGGGCACAGTTACTGGGCTGGTTGCACCGAGGCCGGATCCAATTACAAAGAGCCACAATACTGGAGTAAATGTGGACGCAACGAGCCGGCTCTTTTCTCGCAAGAAGACCTTGAACTCGCGCAGCCATAGCGCGTAGATTCTTGTCAGGGATTCCTCTATGCCACTACTACCACCACTAATCGTACTTTGCAATTCTCTCCATGAACCCCCCTTCCGCCTCTTCCTTGTCAATGTTCCTGCCGGTTATCTGTATGAATACGTCGTTAAGAGTCGGGCTTGCAAATTCGGCCGACTCGGCCTCGACGCTCTGCAACAGCACAGGCAGGGCCTTTCTCGCATCCTTTACAGATAGCACCAAAAAGCCGTCGCTTTGTTCGACCTTTTGCACGAAATCAAACTGCCTAATCCGGTCTATGCTGTCCTTTGTCTTGAGCCGGATGATATCACCACCAAACCCTGCCTTCAAGCTTGCAGGTGTGCCAAGTGCTACTATCTTGCCTTTATCAATGATGCCGATCCTGTCGCACAACATGTCCGCTTCTTCCATGTAATGCGTCGTCAAAATAACCGTAACCTTTTCCTCGCGTACCAATCGCTTGACATAGTTCCACATGCTTTCTCTGCTTGCAGGGTCAAGTCCGAGTGTCGGCTCGTCCAGAAACATCACCTTTGGCTTGTGCAGCAAGCCACGCGCAATTTCAAGACGCCGGCGCATGCCACCGGAATAGGTCTTGACTCGATCATGCTTGCGTTCTGTCAATCCCACTAGCTCGAGTACCTCATCGATCCTACTTTGCCGTTCATGCCGCGGAACGCTATACAGCATAGAATGCAGGTGCAGGTTTTCATAGCCTGTGAGCATGTCGTCGCTGCTTGGAGCTTGGAACACAATTCCTATACTCGCACGCACCTTGGCCGGCTGGTTGACAATGTCGTACCCGTTTACGGTCGCAGTCCCGGATGTCGGCCTGAGCAAGGTTGAGAGCATGTGGATGGTCGTAGTCTTGCCTGCGCCGTTAGAACCCAGCAGCCCGAAAACCTCGTTTTCATAGATATCAAGCGTCAAATTATCGACTGCAGTCAGCTCACCGTACTTCTTGACCAGATTCTGTATCCGTATCATCCAGCGGATAAGTGATCGCAGTTGTCGGTATTATGCCTTGACATTGCACATAAACACCATTGAACAAAAAAGGAAAAAGAAGAAAAAACGATGATGACTATTATTACACTACTTCGCACCTATCTTGAACATCTTGGTTCCACAGACCGAGCAGATGCCCTGGGTGGCGGGCTTTCCATTCTTCATGGTGACCTTTTTCTCGTCTTTCATCGTCCTCTTTGCCTTGCACTTGACGCAATATGCTTCTGTTGCCATGGTGCCCGTATGCCGGTGGGGGTAAAAGAAGCTTTCCTCGTGCTATGTCTCAGGAACCAGCCAGTCAATGAGAGAGTCCAGCTCCTCACAGCTTATGGTCACCCGGATGGGTCCTAAGGGAGATTCCCGCTCGTCCTCAACTATAGCGGCTATACCAACTGTCGCGGCCTGCTTGTTGAGGAGAAACCAGGTGCTATCGCCAGCGCGATTGTCAAGCAACATCCTTCTCAGAACCCCCATCGCAGATCTAGATCGCACCTGCTCATATAGCAGCGAAAGAGACTCGCTTCCGGCGGCACGACCTATTACCCTGCTACCATAGCGAAACTCAGGCGAACACTGCCCTATCACATTTTCAATTGCGTTGATTACTTTTTGTGGATCTTCCGAGGGGTAGACAGGGGCCTCCACCTTTACGCCTATCGGCGACTCGATTGCCAGTCTTCTCAACTCTTGTTCGCCTCCTCAAGCCAGGCTCTTACAATATCACAGGCGTGTTGCTTTAGCTGGTCAAGCGTAAGGTCATTGTTTGATATCGTTTCGTCTGCAAGCGCAATCGCTTCGCTTATTCCTACTGAAAGCTCCCGCTTGTCCCGGCTGGAAAACTCGTCTGTGCTGGACGGCGCGTCTGATCTGCCGCGGTCTACAAGGTGCCTAAAGCGAGTCTCCTGTGATGCATGAATTGCCAGCAATTTGACATGGCCGGCCTTTTTTAGAACTTCAACTTCCGGGATACTGCGAATGCCGTCAATGACAACATTGCCAGAATTATGGTCCCTCTCCAGTTTGCGCAGGACAAGGTGCGCGACCGCGCCCGGCCCAAGATCCTCCCGTAACTTCAACATCATCTTGCCAAGGTTGGCGTCGGTTGGCTCCAGGTTCAGCCTGCTTGCCTCTTCCCTGACTGCGTCGCCCATTGTCACCGCCGCAAAGCCCTTCTCCTTCAGAAAAGAAGCAACGGTAGACTTGCCGGCTCCCGGCATACCGGTGAGACATACAAAGAGCCTCTTTGGCATGGTTATTCTGCCGACAGATCCCAGTAGGTAGCGTCCTTGAACTCTTCCTTTGGTTTGCCCAGTGCTTTCCACTCTTTGAACGACTTGGGGTACAGTTTGACGTTTTGGAATCCCGCCAGCCTGAGCGCATAATAAGTAAGACCCGAGAGCGTCCCGACGCTCCCGCAGTATGTGATGATTTCAGAATCGCCGGTTATTCCGCGGTTTTCAATAAAGCGCTTCAGTTCGTCGGCCTTGCGCAAAATGCGGCCGTTAGAGCCTACCATAGTATACGGTATGTTCTTTGCGCCAGGAATGTGTTCGGTCAAAAAGTTTAACCGCTCACGCGAGTCGACCAGTACCTTGCCCTCCTGCGCCTTGGCTCCCTCGACGTACGAAGCGTCGGCATAGATATCCTTGTTAATGTTTAGCGAATGCTTCGACTTTGGAAATGCACGAACTTGCTTTTCAGTTTCAAGTCCAAGCTCCTTCCACTGCTTGAACGTCGTCTCGAGAAGTGCAGTATTGCTGTGGCCCACGTACTGGAATGTCCATGCGACCCTTGCTGCCAGGGCCCCAAACGTGTCGTCATACACAACCACAGGCATGCTATCACTAATGCCAAGCTCCTGCAGGACCTCGACTATCTTTTCCGGCGTGTCGTTTTCAAGCACCCGGGCAAGAGGCAGCGAAACTGCAGTTGGTATGTGTCCCTGATTGTAGTCGTCTGCCTTGCGGACATCCACCACCCTCACGGCCTTTTTACGTATCAGCGACCGTAGCGTATCTACGTCGCATACTATGGGCAGCTTGACTGGAGCAGCGGACGATGCTTTTTTAGGAGCTGCCTTCTTTTTCGCAGCCTTGCCGGTCAAGCGGCGCATTCTCCTCTCGCAGTCTTGGCAGAAAAGCGTGCGTCGCTGCCATAGTCCATGTACACATCAGGATCCTCGTCTGGTAGCGGCAGCTGAACCACCTGAGCGATTGCCGTCTTCATATCTTCCAAGTTCTTTATCGCGCCGGTTCCCTGCCCCTTTGTGATGCTGACGATCCACTGGTGCAGGGTCTCGTTTCCAGATTTCTGCTGTCTATACAGCTCGATTACTTTCAACAATACGTCTATCACGCGCTTTGCAGGCACTCGCATTGCAGCCTTGCCAAGCTCACCCTGCTCGCCGGCGCTTCCGCCAAACAGAATCGTGTAGGTCGGAACCATCATGCCGTTCATTCTCGTAGCTCCGCCATAGAACCCGATCGTGGCAATCTCATGCTGTCCGCAAGAGTTGGGGCACCCGCTTATCTTGATTGTCGCATCGCGCAATGAGTCGTCAGTGTCAAGCCCAAGCTCTAGGAACTTGCGCTGTACCTCTTTGGCAAGCCTGTGCGAGTTTGTTATCGCAAGGTTGCACGAGGTGGTGCCGGAGCAGCCGACTGTTGACGCGATCGTGAGCGCGCCTGGATTTGCAAGGCCCGCCGACGCGAGCTTTTCATAAAGGTCGCGAAGTTCAGTGCCGCGGACATAACGTATAGCAAAGTTCTGGTGCGGTGTGTTCCTTGCGACACCTTCTGCAGAGTAGTCGCGTATTGCAGACGCGAGCACTCTGAGCTGGCTTGCAGTGATGTCGCCGGCTCCAAGCGTGACGAACACCGTGAAGTAGTCTTCCTGTTTCTGCGCGACGACGTTTGTGTGGAGCCACCGCTCATACGCAGGGCTTTCCTTCGTAACCTGCTCGTTGAGCACGGGCAGCCTCATCATGCGCGGTGCCTTTGGTAGCTGCCTCGTGTCCTCCTGCGACTTTACATCAAATGACTGTGCGGTAGAGTATGAAGTCGTCATTTCCACTATCGAGCGCTCCTTCAGGACCATCTTTTGGAACTTTTCCCAGCCGGTCTCGTGCACCAGATAGCGCATCCTGTTCCTTGCCATGTTGTCCCTGTTTCCATGCCTGTCAAAGAGCCTTACTACTGCCATGCAGGTAGCAAGCACTCGATCTTCTGGGGTGAAATCCTCCAGCTGGTGTCCTATGAACGACGCCGGTCCGAGACCTCCGCCCAGGTAGATCTTGAAGCCTCTGACCCCGTCTCTTACCTCAGGAACAAGCCCAACATCGGCGATCCTTACCAGGCCATGCTGGCCGCAGCACGCAAAGTTGAACTTAAACTTGCGAGGCAGGTTCTGGCACATTGGGTTGCGTATAAAGAATTTCGCTATCGCCTTCGCGTACGGAGTAGCATCAAACGCCTCATTTGGGCAGACCCCCGCAAAATGGCTGCACATGACATTGCGGACAGTGTTACCACACGCTTCTCTTGTAGTCAGCCCGACTTCCACGAGACCCCTCATGACCTCGCTGGCGTCTTCCAGCTGCACCCAGTGGAGTTGAATGTTCTGGCGCGTAGAGACGTGTGCCGATCCTATCGAAAAGGCCTCGGACAGGCTTGCAATCTTTTCGATCTGGTCTGGCGTAATTTCTCCGGTAGGCACCTTTATCCTGACCATGGTATAGTCCATATGAAGGCGCGACCCGTATGCCCCGTGCTGGAGGCGGAAGCGCCGAAAATCCTCCCCTGAAAGCTTGCCCTGCCTCATAAGCTTGACCATTTTTGCAAAGATCTCAGGTTCCTCCTCCCGGCCCCATTTCGGGTTGGGCTTTGGCGGAGAGATGCCCTTTTGTCGAGGGTTAACAGTGGCGAGCCGTGATTTCTTCATTGTACGAGTGCAAAGTGTACATCAAATCATATATTTTTTGTGGATATGGGAGATATTAGCAGCAATTCTTTGGAGAGGCGGCAATATACAGTATCTATGTAGAGAAGCTTTTTAATCCAACGAGTTCGCGCTTATGCCATGGCCAAGAAGAAGGCGAAGAAAGCGGGCACTAAAAGGGTCAGTCACATTCCAAAAGGATACCGCTCTGTGACACCAGCCCTTTCCATACGCGACGCGGCTCAAGCAATCGACTTTTATAAAAAGGCGCTTGGTGCGAAGGAAAAATTCCGCATGTCTGGCCCCGACGGCAAGATTATGCACGCCGACATCCTAGTTGGCGATTCACATATTATGCTGGGAGAAGAGAATGTCCAGATGAATCACCCCTCACCACTGTCTCTCAATGGATCCTCGGTGGGCCTGTATGTCTACGTCAGGAACGCCGACAAGGTCTTTGACCAGGCTGTCAAGGCCGGTGCCAGTGCGACGATGCCAGTGGAGGACCAGTTCTGGGGCGACCGCGCAGGCATGATTACAGACCCCTTTGGGCACAAGTGGTGGATCGCAACCCACAAGCGGAATCCCTCTCGAAAGGAGATACAAAAGGCTATAGAAGAAATGGCTGCCCAGCACGCGAACCAGTAGCACAAGCTTAAAATCACCTATCCGCTGGGCTTTTTCACTGACAAATGGGCAAGAGAACACTGGTACGTAGAAGGGGCCGCGGAGGCAAGCAGTTCAGGGCGGTCACTGTAGGCAAGATCGCGCCCGCAAAATACCCCAACTTCAAGTTAGAAGATCATCATACTGGCAGGGTTGTTGACATTATTCACGAAAGAGGACGCGATGCGCCTCTGGCAAAGATTCTATTTGACGACGGAAGGTATTCTTATGTCCCGGCTCCAGATGGCACTGTTGTCGGCGGCACGATAGAAGTAGGCAGAGGCACGGCCGCAAAGTCCGGCAACATCATGGCGTTGGAGTCGATCCCGGACGGCACCATCGTTTGCAACATCGAAAGGAACGCCGGTGACGGGGGCAAGCTGATCAAGTCAGCAGGCACGTCAGCAGTGGTATTTGCTCATGGAACCGAGGGTGTCACTGTCAAGTTCCCATCAGGCCGGTTCCTCACGCTTAACGAAAAGTGCAGGGCCATGATCGGGGCTGTGGCAGGGGCAGGCCGGAAGGAAAAACCGTTCCTGAAGGCAGGCACACGTGCAAAGTACATGCGGGCGCATGGCAGGCTGTATCCAACAGTCAGGGGCATCGCCCAAGCTGCAGTATATCACCCGCACGGTGGTGGAAGGCATCAGCACATAGGACGCCAGTCGTCAATAGGCAGGACAACCCCGCCGGGTCGCAAGGTAGGCAACATTGCCCCAAGAAAGACAGGCAGGGGCAGGATAAAGGACCCGAACCAGATGAAGTTCGCCTGACTCTTCCCCTTTTTGTGGGAAAGGCTGCGCGTAACGGCTATATTCCATTCCCTATTTTACGGCTTTTAAACATATGAAGGCAGAGCAGTTTTCAAGAAATGTCTTGGCGCTGGATCCAAATAATATCAGGTTCGCCGGCATTATGGAAAGGTCCGGCCACCTCTATGCCAGTGCCACAAAGAACGGCACCGAGGAATACCTGAAGGGAAGAAATCCAGAGATCAGCCTCGCCCAATCTGTCTACATCGTCGACCTACGAAAGATGTTCACTCAAGAGCTTGGCAACCTAAATGCAGTAGCTTATTCATATGACAAGGTCAAGCTGATCAACATACCGGTCAAGGAGCATGTACTTGTTATCTCTACTGAGCCGAAAGTCAATACAGACCAGATTGTGGAAAAGGTAGCCAAGTACATCAAGTCGGTTGAAAGCGAGCTCTCGCTTTACCCGCCAAGCAACATCATAAATGAGGAGAAGAAGGAGGCTCTGAGGAATCTGCACCAGTCAGGTATTTCTGAAGAGCTGATTGCAGAGCAGCTTGACCTCGACGTCAACACTGTCAAGATGCTGATAGCCGAGATGAAATAAAACACAAATATTCATCACCCAATTCCTTTGAATTTTTCAAGCGACTTCCACATGTACCAGGTGGCGACGCTGCAGTAGGGCCTCCAAGGGCGCGCAATATTCCACATGATTTCCGGGGTTGGAAGCTCTGCAAGTGAATATGCTTTCTGCATCGCTTTTCTGAGCCCGAGGTCCCCCACGGGCAGAACGTCCTCCCTGCCGAGACAGAATATTAGAAACATTTCAGCCGTCCACCTGCCTATGCCCTTCACCTGCACGAGCTGCTCGATCACCTCCTCGTCACGCATTTTGGACAGCTGGGAAAGTTTCAGTCTGCCGTCAGACGCCCTTGCAGCGAGATCCTTGAGGTATTCTATTTTGCGGCTGGAAAGGCCGGCCGCACGCAATTCAGAATCCTTTGTCGCCAACAACTGGGCCGGTCGCGGAACCCTACCATAGATCCTGATAAATCGCCTGTATATCGCATCTGCCGCACTGCCAGCGAGTTGCTGATAGATTATTGCTTCCACCAGGGAGCGGAACGGGTCTTTTCGAAGCTTGATTTCATAGGCTCCGACTGACTCTATTATCTCAGCAAGCCGCGGATCGGCGGCTGACAGATGTTTCAATGCTTCTTTGACTACCATTTGGCTTTTACACTGGGAGCGAATTGAGCACTGCGTCAAAGTTTGCCCTTGTCTGGTCGCGCTTGTAGGTCTTGAGCGCTAGGAGCGCTTTTTCCCTGTCAACCTGCAATGTCTTTTGCACCATTCCGGCGACTGGCCCGTGCAAGAAAATCGACTGCGCGGCGGCAGTCACATTGCCTGTCTTTCTGGTAGTGCTTGCGCTCTCAAAATCGATGATACATGGTTTGCTCGATATTATAATATGCCTGTCAAGCCGGCTCAGCTCTCCGTGGTCAAGATCAGCCCTGTCAAGATTGTAGCACTGCTCCAGCACAATCCTTGCCATCATGCGCAACTTTGCCTCGGGCGCGTCAGCGACCCAGTCCACTATGCTCTGACCGTCAATAAACTCCATGGCTATCAGGTTCTTGGTGAAGCCTTCAAGGCGCGGTCCAACACCAGCACAATTTGCGATCTTGTGCAACCGCACTTCATCATCCATGCTCTTCCTGTCAGCGTCTACCCTCCTGATCTTTAGCGCACAGGTCTTGTTTCCAATTCTTGTCAGGAGCACGATTCCAACCTGACCCTTGCCCACTACGCGCGATCCATTGATTGTCGTCCTGCCGCCGAGCGCTATAGATGTCACTCCGAGCGACTCCATTTCGGCTATGCGACTGTTGTATTCGCTCTCCAAAAAGCGCGGGTAGCAAATCAGCGGCACCAGTTCTTGCGTCCTGATGTCCAGCTCATCCGAAAATGAGACGCTCTGTCGAGACAACATCGCTGACAACCTCCTTTGCAACTCCTCTTGTCTTTGTATTGCCGCCATAAATTTTGAGTTTACCTCCAATAATCAGGCCCTTTGGGACTCCGCTGCTCTCTGCATTTCGCAGAAGCGATCTAGTAAACTTGACGGCATCAGTAGCCTTTCTATCAACCAGCATCGAGACCCTCATTTCCTTGTCGACCCAGACTATGTGGGACTTTTTCTTGCCTGCAAGAAACTTGCTAGTATCCCTGCGTCTGAAGATTTCAGGGCCTCTTTTCTTTGTATATGGCGGCAGAGTCATCGACTCCAGCAAGAATGCCAATGCAGCAGATTTCTTTTCGTCGGTAATGCACGAGCTCCGCAGCACGACAAAGCCGGCCAGCTCGAGCTGCTTTGCGATCGCACTCGTTCCCCTCTTTAGCTGCCCCCACAGTACGTCAGGGCTGCGCTCCCTATGAGCGAATTCAGCCACAAGCACGTTAGAGTATAGCCTTTTTTTGTCAGTGCCGCGTTGGTATCCTTTGAAGAACTGGATCGACGGCCGATCCAGGAAGGACCTTGCTGCAAGCATAAACCTGCCGACGCTCTCTGGCGAAATCGCAGTGCCAAGATTGCGCCTGCTATCGATTGGATCGATGATAATTATCGCGCTCTTGAATCCCTTGACCACGTCCGGATCATAATCGGTGCTGGCTACTATTTGCCGCTCCTGCCAGTCCGCCGCTGCGTGCAACGTCTTTTCAAACGATCCGTACTTGTGCACCAGCACTTCCGAAACGTAACCGCTGAACCCGGCGGTGGAGATTTCAGCGCCGTATATCCCGGCCGATTTGAGAAACTTTTTCAACAATCTTGCCTGTTTTCTTTTTTCGCCATCGAAATTCCTGCTAATAAATTCGGTATGGAAGGGCGACCTGTCCGCAGCGCTCTGCCACTTGCCCTGCTCGACATCATAGCATGGTACAACGTTTATCCGAACATTTCTCATAAACGCCTCGACATAAGGGTGGTCAGAGTAGCGCAGTCTCGGCCTGTGAGCCTCTAGTGCCTCCATGCCAACAGACCTTCCAAGCTCTTCAAACCTTTGTACTGACACTGAAGGCTTGACCTTGAAAAAGATATCAATATCTGCATCTCCGCTAAGCCAAGTGCCCTTTGCAAAAGACCCACCAAACGCAACGCTTACAATGTCGCTTATTCCAGAGACTTGCTTTTCCACGAGCTCCTTAGCCTTCTCAGCCACCGCGGTTATTCTACGCTCTTCGCTAGATGAAGGCTCGCACAGAGGCAGCACCTTTTCTACCACGGCGCTGATGCTAGACATACACCAGTTCACTTCTTGGCTTCTACGGTATAAATGTTCGAGTAGGTAGGCCCCGAGGGAGAAAGGTCGCTCTTCTTGAGGTGCATCCGGTCTACAAGGTCAGAACCAAAAGTCCGGTTTTGATATTTTGCTGCAATGTCACCTATTGCTACAGGCCGTCCCCTTGCGCGGAAGATGGTCATGTGCGGAGAAAATGGTTTGTCGGCGGAAAACCCAAGCTCTGCCATCTTGGCAATCACGTTGTTTGCGAGGGCAGTCAGCTTTTGCCCGCCCGCCTGGTCAACTCCGACCCACAGCACGCGGGCCGACGCCGGCCTTGGAAATCCTCCGACTCCAACATAGGTCACCGTGAAGGGTTCAAAGCGCACTTCTGCCATCTTGTCCTTTATCTTCGAGATATCGCTGTCGCTCTTTTCGTCAAGGAAAACAAGGGTAAAGTGAAAGTTCTGGGCTTCTACCGGCTTGAAATCTCTTGTGCTCCACCTCGCAGTGGACATTATCTCGTTTTGGAGCTTGGCTATAGCACCTGATGAAACATCTACTGCGATAAAGGTCCGCATTGCCCTGACGATCTCTTGGCCCCAGAGTTATATTATTTACATGTCGAGCTCTATTTCTCGGCGCTCGCCTGGCTTGCCTAGGCTATCAAGCGCCTGGCGGCTGAAGTCGCACACTCGCGGGCTGGGGGTTGGGTCGCTGCAGCCGGCACCCGCTCTCCCTGGTCCATGATGCAGATGATTCGATATAGAATAATGCAGTTGTTGCGCGATGAAAGGTTTCAAATATACCAAAGATTCATGAATTCTGTTGGCCGGAGCTGACAGCTTCGCAGTAGAGCGGGACAAGGCACAAGAAGTTATAGAATGGATGAACAAACAGGCCGAAAAGAACAACCAAAAGTTCAAAGCAAAACTGTCAGGCTATACAATGCAGACGACCAAATTTGGAACTTTTGAAATAATATCATGGAGCGGCGATTGGCCGGCCGCACGCAACTTGATCAAAAAGGCGAGCGGCAAGGTCGGCGCCAAGGTTATAGAGTCGGGCTACCACGAAAAGCGAGACCTGCTCTCTGCAATGTTTGGCAGCCCCTCGGAATTTGGCAAAGTGTATTCCAACGGCAAGCTTGTCGGCCAGATAGAGATGGTCAAAAAGTCCGGCAAGTGGACTTCAAGGACCGAGAGTTTTGCCTGACTACTATTTCTTGCTCTTGAAGTAGATGCTTTTCATCTCTTCTACCCAGGCGTTCTTTTTATCATATATCCGCTTTTGAGCCCTTGGCTTGCACACCGACATTGCGTACGAACACAGCAAGGGAAAATACACTGACGAATCCCCGTAGACAATGACGTTGCCCGCATGTGACGTCTTGATCTTGCCCCAGCTCTTCCCCTCCTGCAGAGTCGCGCCAGAGAGGCCACCGGTATCCGGTCTTGCATCTGTAATCTGTATGAGGTAGTCCTGGCCTCCTTCCTTGATGTTCAGTATCTGGTACAGCGCCGGTCCGGTCTGCTGGAAAAAGTTCTTTGGGACTCCGCCGCCTAGTTCGAGTCCTCCTGACCTCTCGCTCTTCCAGAAAATCGCGGCGGACTCTGCAACGTCAAGGATGACGTTTGGAAAGACGCTCTTGCCTTCAAGTAGCAGCGGAAGCATGTTGAGCCCGATCGAAGAATCCCCTATTGCAGGCATATAGACAGGTACTTTGTGCTCGTAGGCTTTGACCAAGAAAGACTTTTCAGGATACTTGCTGTTTTCCTTGGCCGCTTTGCCCAATGCATAGCTGATATCGGCGGTGGATGCATTTGGAGGTACGTCTTTCGCTTTCCGAATCTCTCTTTGCACGATCAGGTCCTGTGCCTGGAGAGTGCCCACCTCTTTGATGTAGACATCATAGATCCTTACGATCTGTCTTGCGTAAAGAACATCGTCGTCGACGTTAAAGTGCCCCTGTCTTACAGGCAGGTCATAGGCGAAATGGAGGTCGTGGTAGACGTTGGCTCCTGTGGAAACGATCCAATCGATAAAACCCTTCTCTATCATTTCAGAGATTGTCCTGCCAAGCCCTATCGGCGTCATTGCCCCCGCAAGCGTCAGGCAAACAGTCGAGTTGGTGTTGATCATGTCTTCAAGAATCTCTGCCGCTTCGGCCAAGCGGCGGGCGTTGTATCCGGTAGAGCCGTAGAACTTGATCAGGTCCGGAACGGTCATGTTAGCCGAGACTTTTGGAGGGTCGATCTTTCTGCCAGTAAATGAATGCCTGCTGTCCACTACTTTGCTACAAATATACCTCTATTAAAAACTCACTACCGCTTGTCACGGCTGGTCGGTGCTGTCGTCCACACACCATTGGCAAGACACAAGATTGTTCTTTCCCGGATAAGATAATGTGACCCAACCAGCGTTTTGCCGAGCATTGAAAATGATAAAATCAGCCCGATGTCAGCAGCAGACTGGGCTGGTCGGCTGGAAAAAGTCTTTGTGATATCCTGGCGGAGGACAGTGCAATGTTTGACTACTGAACCTGTTCTTGGCTCCCGGGCCGGGCCGTGCTGCTCTTTGCTGCAAAGCTCATGGCTAAGCTGTTCCGGAAGAGACACTTGCTGGCGCCATGATCGACGGGACAGCTATTGATACAAAACTGGTCAACTGCAGGCTCCCGTCGGAGATACTCCTAGAGAACAGAGGTGACGCGATGAAGGTCGGATATGCATAATATCAAGAGAAGAAGTTGGGCTGACAGTCGCGGCCGCAGGTGCCTCTGCGCAAGTCCCATCGGTCATCCTCCCTGGAACTGTGGTAGTCCTGATTGCGGCGAACACGATAATCCTCCTGTCTGGCTCTAGCTAGCATATAGAAAGAACATGCTGAATCAGCTGCGATGGTAGAAAAGCAAGAAGCCAACAGGGAAAGACAATGAATATCAAGAAAGACTCATTAGTCTAGTGCCCCTGACAGAGGCTGCAAATGGCCGGCCGCAGAACAGTAAAAGGCAAGGAACTTTTACGCAACCCAGTAAAGGATTACTCAGTTGAGCGCAATGACGACCTCAATTCTATCTTTTCCAAAATGGCAAATTCTGGAGGCTTCGAGTCTCGAAACCTTGCCGACGGCGTTGACATACTGCGCAGAATGATCGATGACAAAAGCTGCACCAAGTTCATGTCATTTGTAGGCGCGCTGATGTCCACAGGAGCAAGGGGCATTGTCCGCGATATGGTAAAGAACAAGATGTGTGATGTGATCATCACCACCTGTGGCGCACTTGATCACGACATTGCAAGAGCACATGACAAATACTATGCTGGCGACTTTAGAATGGACGATGGAATGCTCCTTGACAAAGATATCCACCGGCTTGGCAACGTGCTAGTCCCGATGGGCAACTATGGTCCGCTCATCGAAGAAAAAGTGCAGGAACACCTAAACAACATGTACAAAGAAGGCAGTCGCAGCGTTTCAACTTATGAGATATGCGACTATATCGGCAGCAAGCTTGACAAGTCATCGTTTCTGTACTGGGCTCATAAGAACAGGATTCCCGTGATAGTGCCAGGCATTGTTGATGGCGCTGTAGGAAGCCAGATCTGGTTCTTTTACCAGCAGCACAAGGACTTTAAGATTGACATATTGAAGGACCAAAGCAAACTATCCGATATTGTCTTTGAAGCCAAGAGATCGGGTGCATTCATGATAGGCGGAGGAATCTCAAAGCACCATACGCTGTGGTGGAACCAGTTCAGGGGCGGACTAGACTATGCTGTCTACATCACCACTGCACCCGAATGGGACGGGAGCCTGAGCGGCGCGCTAGTAGCGGAGGCAATATCCTGGGGCAAGGTGACTGCCAAGGCAAGGCAGGTCACTATCCATGGCGAGGCGAGTACTCTTTTGCCATTCATGTATGCCGCGCTAATCAACAAGGAAAAAGTATAGAGCGCCTCTATACTCCTCTACTGCCGCCGCCGATATCGGATACAATAGAAGAGAGATTTTTCACACTTTAAAAGATACCAAGTGCAAAACCTGCTGCCATTGCAGCCAGTATCACCGCACTTAGTTTTGGGAGATACTTTGCATACTTGATTATCTTGCGCTCTATGCGTTCATAGAGTTTGACGGCCAGTACAGTTATTCCAATGAGTGAGGCGGAAACTGATGTTGCATAGGCCAGCATTAGAACAAGCGGGTTCACGCCACCAAATGCAAGAGCAAGAATAACAAATTCTTCCTCGTGGGCAAAACCCAATACCAATGCAAACCCAGCTATCGCAGCCAGCGTTGGTACTGCCCTCTTTTCATGTACATGCGAATGGACATGGCTGCCGACATCCTCGTGCCAGTGCATGTGCTCATGCTCTGTGCGGTCGAAGATATCATGATGAAGATGACCATGCTGCGATTCGATATGATCGGTGCCTTTTTCCTTCCAAAAGATGTATGCCAGTGCAGCCAGAGCTGCAGCCACAACATAGTTCAAGTAAAGCTGTGGCACCTCTACAAATCTTGTAACGAGAATATACGCCATCACGACAGCAATGGAGGAGAGAAAATGCGCGCCGGCAATTATTCCCGAACTGATGATGCTACTGCGGAACGGCTTCTTGCCACGCACAGAATACAACACTGCAACTATCCAGCCATGTGACGGATTGAGCCCATGTAATAGGCCAAACGCGATTACGCCTAGCAGGACTGGATCTTGCTGCATGTTTTGAAATTGGTTGTCCTAAATAATTATCTTATTGTGGGTCGAGTTTCCTTCCAAGCTGACTGAAACGGACTCATAGGCGCCCTCTTGGAATGCAAGTCCGTCAGTCAGATTCTTCGGAACTGTTATCTCCGTATGGCCACTGGTACCTGCTTCAGCGGCAAAGAACTGTAACTGCCTGTCAATAATTTTCAGCCTGATCCCATATTCTGAAGAGTTCGTAGACACGCCAACATCGAACCTTTGACCTTGTACAACAATGGGAAACACTGCAGCTTGACCTACGACGAAAAGGTGTACGAAGCATGCCTATCGAGCTATGCGATGCAAATACTGCATATGATGTAGATTGGTATATTGCAAAACTGACAGATGCTGCCAATTCGATAACAGATCCTTTGGCTATCGCATAAATATCTAGGAACCTCTCTCGCTCATATTTTTCTATGATAATTTACTATCATCCAACACCTGTCATTATAATAAGTACTGTACCCTTATAGTTAATAATGAATAAACTATCCCGATTTTGGGATGGTGGCAACTTTAGAACCGCCCTATTGGCACTGTTATCGAGCGTCTTGGTAGGCTTTGCCTTTACATCTGCAGCAAAAACTGCGCAGGCGGCTGCGTATGGCGTCATTCACGGCGTCGCAGAAGGGGGAAGCTGGAGAAGCGTCTCGGGCAGCATAGATACTCCAAACCCATCGTCTTTGGACAACTGGTCGCACAAGCATTACATGGTATACTTCAGCGACGGCCTGAGTCCGTTCACCGCGGGAGCTGGAATCTTCATATTCAAGAACTCGGCTAGTGATCCCATTGTCAAGTGTTACCTGAGGTTGTTCTTCAACGACAACCCGACCGACAATGCAAACATAATAACGTGCAGCCCGTCACCGTCTGGAACGTTCTCCATAAAGGTCGAGCAGACGACCAATGGAGGATACTCTTTCAAAGGAACATCCGGCGCCCACACCTACACATACACGTATACAGAGAGCCAAGTAACTCATCCAAGCTATTTTGGTGCAGTTTCAACCGGCAATACGAACAATCTCAATATGTACAGCTTCGTCTCCAACCTGAAGGTGACTGACTGGAGCGGCAACGATA
>DASVCY010000049.1:0-2172 GCA_036381375.1 Nitrososphaera sp.
CGGCGTCCGACATTTAGCATGATGTGTGATGGAACATGAATGCCGCCTTTTTCCCAATCTTGTACTAAATGGATTTTCTCAAATTCGAACCGGTATTCCCATATTACTTTTCCAAATAATAGCTCGTCAGGAAATATCAGATCATCACTCACAAATTTTCTTGTTATCTTTCCAAAACCTATAACTTTCTTAACTGGGGCTGTAACGTAAAAAGCCAGATAGTCGCCTTTGCGGGATCTATTCCAATAGCCTCTTGATGTTTCTGAAAAACCCCAAATGTTATGTTTTAATGCGACTTCCCATGTTTCAGAATCCCCAACTAGGATATAGTATCTGGATTCGGTAGGCTGCAATAAGATAACGGATTACCCGTCATCTATTAATTATTTGAGAATATCGCTTCCATCAAGCGTCTAATGCACCAAAAGCGTTGCATAACTTGTTGCATAGGCGCGAAGCTTCAGAATAGCACTGAAAATATACTGCTGCTAAACTTTTACTTCAGAGCTCATCAAGCATTACTAACGATTTTTCCGACTTTATTATCTGTTATCTGGTATATCTATCCCCCTACCACGTCACTGCTTCTGTCAGTTCTAGGCGTTATTGCAGTTGATCAAAAGAGGTTATCTGGCTAATGGTTCAGGCAATTGTACAGACAAGAAAGAGCCGGCTAAGGGTTAAAGGATTAAGAGTCAAAGACAGGGGGAAGATCAAAGAAGCTATTGCAATCAGCATCCAAAACGGCAACTATACAACAAGAGAAATAGGCATTGACATTGGCAAAGACCATAGCACGATATCGCGGTATCTGGCTGAGATGGAAAATGAAGGTAAATGGGGAATAAAGCGCGATGTTAATGGCAATATAGTCATCTCACTTCAAAAGCAAGTAGCGCAGCAATACCAGAAGCTAGACAATGAACCGTTCAACCAGCTGCCATCTATTCAGAAATGGATAACATTTCTAAAGTCAGGCGCAATACCGGCTAACAGAATCAATCATCTTGTAAATGTCATACATGGGATATCGAATCAGCTAAAGGTGATGCCAGAGACACTAGTTAGCTATGGCATACCCATTGATACTACAAAGCGCAAAGAGATAGCGATTGAATACTGGCAGAACTTTCTGGCTTGGTTCAATACTGCGTACCCGCAGATGCAAAAGACAAACACGATTAACGCTTACCGCAGCTTTTTGGCAGCTCACAACATCAATTTTGCACATGGTGAGGGCAAGAGGTATGGATTGTCTACTACATCTGAGAGGCTAGGAGAGTACAAAGATATTCTGTTAACGCCAGAGCAGATTGACAAAGTAAACAAGCTGCTTATGAGTAAAAAAGACTGGGAAGCTTGGTCTTTTATGAACATTGACCTGCATACAGGGGCTAGAGCATTTGCAATGGCATCCATGAGCCGAGACAGGATAGCTTTTTCTCCATTGTTCAGAGTAGAACAATTTGAATCCAAAACAAAAAGAGGAGATTGGTATCTGACTAAAGAGGGTAAATGGTGGGTCAAGTATCCGACAGAGGAATGCAGAGCTGTTGTTGAAACTGCTTACGACAAGCTGCCAAAGGACAGAAGGTTTCTGTTCTTTGAAGATGCCAAAAGTGACAAGGCAAATGCTCTGCAAGCTTCCTATTTCATGTCAAAGATGGCTATCAGATTCAAGAAGATATTCTCAGAGCTTGATAAGAGCAGCTGGCTAAACGAAAAGACCAGAATATATGCACTAGGGGATGGAGTGTACTTTTATGGTCATCCTTTACATCTATTCAGGCATACAATGGCTCAGTACTATCTAGCTGCTACTAACTGGTCGCTTTCTTATGTAGCTAGTCTAGGCGGATGGGAAAACACTGAAGTACTGAACAAATGCTATGGCGGAATTCCGGAGCATGTCAAGGCGCAGATAGCAAAATCAATCCATGTTAGGTTTGATACTTTAGATCTCAATCATTCAATAGTTGTAACTGGTTATCGAGCTTACGCTTCCCGTTAGACAGGGAGAAAGACTGGGTCGAGGGATTCAAAGACAACGTGGGCGCGAATACATACAAAATAGAGGCAGTAAGCCATCTGGGCGGCTAAGATACCCCAACACTATTTTTGACTTGTGAATTATGACATTGGCAACTCGGCTGATTTGCTAGTCCACCTTCG
>DASVCY010000050.1:0-26007 GCA_036381375.1 Nitrososphaera sp.
TGTCTCACACACAGGTGGTCGAGAGTTCAAATCTCTCCCCATCCACTTCTCATATCTTTACTAGACGCATCTGTACTATTGTGTCTGATTTCCAATGTGGATTCTGACATAATTGATGCTAAATTTGTTCAATTTATGAAACTGAGCTAATGATCTATCTTTTTCATCCTTGACGTCATTGGGAAAGATCTTTAATGACAATCAATAGACCCTGTTAAATCTCGTTACAGCCAAGAACAAAATATGATGCCTTCAAATGGACAGTCCGTCGAGATAGAAGGATGCAAGTGCAGCAACTGCATTGATCACGATTCCCGTCATGAATGCATAATGGGCAGATGCAGTTGTTGTGATCTCGAAGACATGCTTGCAGTCATAACAAAGCGTGACCCGGATGTGGAGATCATATATGAAAAAGGATTCGTGGGAAATACAAGCGTTGCCTGATGAAATTATTGGGAGCTTGATTCACTCTTGCTGTCGAACTCGTTCTGTAGAATATCGCGGATGATTTTCTGCAGCGCTTTCAGCGCGACAGGTTTTTTGATGAATGCGCGAACGTCATGCTGCGGAAAGACCTTTTGATATTCCTCTGGATAAATTTCAAATGCAGTCATAAAGCACACGGGCAGCGCCGGGTCCTTCTCTTTTAGCCTTCGATAAAGTTGGAACCCGTTCATGATTGGCATCTTGATATCTAATAGCGATAACTGATAATAACCGGGCTTGAATTTTGACAGAGCAAGCTCAGGGTGCTGGAATGTGTCTACGACAAACCCTTCTTTTGACAACCCTATTGATAGAAGGGTCGCAATATCTGGTTCATCATCGACAATCAAAATCTTGACGGCATTGTGTGGGGTGTCTGACTTCTGATTGCTGCTGCTTCCGGAATTCATATTCAAAATTCAGATTCATCCTATTTAATTGCCCGGGAATAATCTTCCACTGCTAATGCCTTATGGAAGAAAATTCCCTAACCGCAACCCAAGAACTTTCTTCCTTTGGATACTCCAGCCTACCACGTTCTGCTCCGATTTGTCAACTCTTTGTGCACTTTAATCACTCTCTTCTACTTACCGCCCATCCTCAAGTATCATCGATCCAGCGTCGCCAATTTCTTGGCGGACCTGTGTTCAATGGAATTCTTTTCCACTGCAACCGCAACAGATCAGCATCTTGATGTTGCGGATATTTTTTCTAGCCCTAGTCTTCGAATAGAAATGAATGGTCACTTGCGCTTAATACCGACAAGGTCATTCAGCCATTCTTTTTGAGTTTGTTGTACTGATCCTCTATGTTGTATGAAAGGAGCGTAACCCCGAATGTGCGATTGGCACTTTAGTGCCTAAGCTGAAGCTGCCTGGATTCTAAATGGCCTGAACTGGACTTGACTTATTTTGCCACCATTCATTATTGTATTATCAATATCATTGATATTATTTTCAGCCTTCACATTGCTTGCTGGCCTGGTGAATCCTCCGGATTGTTGTTAGCTTCGATCTTTTTTCTTCTGGACGTTGCCACTTGATATTCAAAGGGCGATATTGGACCTGATCTTTCGATCTCTTGTGACGCTCTGCTTCTGACTCGTAAACAACTTGCCGCATTTGTCGCATCTTTCTATTGGCCCGTTCTATCATGCATCCTCAGATATCGTGTATTTTTGCGTCAGATAGGCTCCATAAGCGGTTGCCACTTCTATTACGGGAGCACTGTACAGATTGTTGTATGTCCTGCCTGCAGCCCTGAGAAGGCGAAGCTTCAACCATGACGAAGAAATAATCGCAGCTGCTTCGAAGGTGTATCCAGTCTCTGTTCCATCTTCGAAGTACTGCACCCTCATCTACTGGGTTTCATACTATAATCCTAGAGGGATGAATTAGAAAATTACGCCAGTTGCTTATTATCGCAGGACCGATCTATGGCTGCGATGCTAGTGGAAACGCTGGACAGGATTTATTTTTCTCAAATCTGCAAGTCTGCCTTTCTTTTCAAAGCGGACACAGATCAGCATCACCGCTTGTTGGATCACGGGCAGTTTGCGACTATGTCACTGGAAATCGACGGACATGAACATCTACAATGATCGGTTCGCCAGCAGCCAGCTGAATGCCAGCGTGGCCAAATAACTAACTTCTCCTCCTATACCATTTGTAAATGAAATAGGCAGCCGCAATTATTGCTACTACCACGACTAGGGGCCATAGAAAATAGATCACAAGAGCTGCCACTATTACGAGCACCGCAACGATTAGCCAGTCCAGTATACCCATTGGGCGCGCCATGCAAATGGAAGTGCATTATTGCTTTTGAAGATTTGAGAAGTTTCTCGACGATTGAAAACTAATAAAACTTTGTGGTATCACTTTGCGCTGGCTCGGAGGGGCAAAATAGTGTATGGGTTGGTAATACTCAGAAGAAGAGAAGGCGTCGGGGCGAGAAGATATTATGAAACCATACGACAGTGTTGCTTAATTATCAGAACATATTGTTGCAGTGGCATAGCAATTTAGGGTCGCCCATGAAGGAAGGTGGGAGGCGCCTCATTCAGGCATATAGGTACATTGACGCTAGATGGGATTTCAGCCATCTCCTGGGATGCAGATATTGTTTGGATACAAGCTGCGCATCATAACGTCGAGCGAAGGTTCTCACTCATAGCACCGCAAAAGACTGGTAGAGAGAGCTCAACGTCTATCAAGTACGTGATTTTGGGGCTACTGACGAGGACAGGAACAAGCGGGGGAGAACGGTGTTGCTGAATTATTCCCAATCTTCAGCTAGTTAGTCAGATTTCAATTGCTTCTTTACAGCTGTGCATATCTGAACCATCTTGAACGGTTTTTGAATGATGTCGTCATGCTTGATCGTCGGCAGGCTAGGCTTTAGATCTTCAGCAACTAATTCAAATGCAGTCATTATGAGGATTTTGATGTCGGGCCTGGTTTTTCGCATCATTGCTGCAAGCACGATGCCACTCATCTCAGGCATCCTCATGTCGAGCAAGCAGAGAGAGTATGCCTTTGGGTCTTGTTTGAAGGCCTGAAACGCAATCGAAGGGTCGCTAAAGGTCTCCACTTTGAACCCCCATTTTTCGAGATACTGCCTAACGATATGCAAAATGTCAAGCTCGTCGTCGACTATCATTATTGTCTTCTCCTTGGAGAAGCTTGACATCCAACAGAAGGATAGGGCGGCAACATAATAAAATTACCTATATCTTTGTTCTTGGATCTCTCCTTTTGGATAAAAAGTATACGGGAGTCACCTGCTTCCCGGATGGTCTTTTGATACTCAGACACCCCGCAGGAGCCGTGATATATTTTGCCAGTTTTGCGGTAGAACCTCTCTCTAGGCTGCAAATCTTTCCATTATCCTGCCGATACACTTGGTGGTCTTGTTCAAGAGATCGATTCTTGCAAACTCGTTTGGAGAGTGAATGCGGGAGAATAGGTACGTGCTGCCGATAGATATGCAGGGCGCCTTGAGCACCTTGACAAACGAGTACATCGGTCCCGTTCCGGCAGACGAGACACTGGTGATTGCAGAGCCGTATGTCTCTTTTGCAGCCTGCTGAACGATCCTCACAAACGGGTCCCTTATTGGTGTTCTGGCAGCCGCTTCGCCGTGGATGAGCCTTACCTCGATATCTCCAAAGCCATGCAGCTTTAGATGCCTCTTGAGCCTTTCCAACTGCTTTTCCGGCACCATGTCCGGAACCAGCCTAAAGTCGATCTTGACTGTCGCTTGCGCGGGAAGCACCGTCTTGGCACCCTCGCCGGTGTAACCGGAGTTAAAGCCGGCGATGTTGCAGGTAGGCAGCCCGACAAGGGCTTTTTTCACATCCCTGCCTTTTGCATTTTTGATGAACCTTTCCACGCCGTATTCATTCTTGAACTCTTTTTCGTCAAAGGGTTCCTTTGAGATCACTGCAATCTCTTCTTTTGTGAATGGTCTGACCTCTTTGTACCAGTCCTTTATCAGTATCTTGCCATTATGGTCGCGCATTGTGGCAAGCGCGGACACCAGCCTCCATGCAGGATTTTCGATTAGCACCGCCAGGCTAGAGTGAGCGTCCCTTATGGGCCCCTTTGCGATCAGCTCGACATACAGCAATCCCTTCATGCCGAGGCTAATTATAGGCCTGCCCTTTGCATCAACATAACCAAACTCCCAGATAACGCCGTCGCATGCGAGCCTGTCGCGGTATTTTGTCAGATACTGCTCTACATGTACACTCCCTGTCTCTTCTTCTCCTTCCACCATGAACTTTATGTTGCATGGAACATCTCCAGTCTTTTTCAGAAAGTATTCTACTGCCTTGATACGGGTGATGAGCTCCCCTTTGTCATCGGCCGAGCCCCTGCCAAAGATATAATTTCCTTCCACTTTGCCACTGAACGGATTATCGTTCCAAAGTTCTAGCGGCTCCTCCGGCTGGACATCGTAGTGGTTGTAGAAAAGCAGCGTTTTATCCGGGTTTGAGCGCGACAACACTTCGCCGTAGACAATCGGCGGGATGCTCTTGTCATCGAGGTACAACACCTCCGAAGTAATGCCTGCCTTTTGCATCGTCTCGGCTACGAGGTTTGCACACTCTACCAAGCCTTGTTTTTTGGCAGACACGCTTGGTTGCCTTATAAGCATCTGTAGGTCGGAGATCAGACCGGGCATTTCAGCATCCACGATAGAGTTTATTTCGCTCAATGTGTCTGTAGAGGGTTTTCTATGTGAAAATAAAGGTTGTCTTTCTGCAGCTACAACAGCCTTCCTACTCATGAAAATAATTCTAGAATTGTCTATCTACGGGTATTATATGGGTGTGGAGCCACGCATTCTAGTCAGTAATGGAAGATGTCAAGTGATAGCCAGGCTGAGGGAACAGGCATTGAAGTCATTCGAGACAAACATGCTATCCAGCGTCTATATGCCACCCTTGTCCAATCAGCCAAGAGTGAGATTCAGCTCTTTCTCCCGACCACGAGCGCTTTCTTGAGAGAGGAAAAGATGGGCATCATTCAGTCGCTTCTTGACGCGGGAAAGCGTGGAGTAAAGATTCGTTTTCTGACACTGGCCAACGAAATCATTACCTCCAAGATGGAGGCCATGGTGACGGACAGCACCTCCAACATCGAAATAAGGCGCATTAGGCACGCAGCAACATCCGGGGATCCTCACGAGGCCCGAACCAAGATCCTCGTCATAGACAAGAGAGAGTATCTGATAGTTGAGCTGAACGATGACTCGAAGGAAACGTTTGTCGAGGCTGTGCAGTCGGCAATCCATTCTACGACCCGATCTACTGTCATGTCGTACCTTACTCTGTTTGACAGCCTGTGGGAGCAATCAGACTTGTATGAAAAACTGGAGGCGCATGGAAGGATGCAAAAAGAGTTCATCAATATCGCTGCTCACGAGCTTAGAACCCCGATCCAGCCAATACTTGGTGTGGCAGAGATGCTGGAAGAAGAATTTGCAGCTGGAGCTGAAGAATCAACAATCATGAAAGAAGATTTGGACTTGCTTGTGCGTAACGCAAGGAGACTGGAATATCTCGCCCAGTCCATTCTTGAGGTGTCTAGAATCGAGAGTAATTCTTTCAATCTGAACAAGGAAAGGTTTGACATCAGTGAAAAGATAAGAAACTTGATTGCCGACATGAAGATCTTGGCCCCAATGAGCGAGCAGGTAAGAATTGAGGTCGCGATTTCTGAACCGATTCTTGTCGAGGCAGACAGGACAAGGATATATGAAGTAATATCAAACCTAGTACGGAACGCGATAAAGTTTACAGACGAGGGAACGATTACCATAAAGGCACAAAGACACGACGGTGAAGCAGTAATTGAAGTAAAGGATATTGGGAAGGGAATCGACGCAGACATTATGCCAAAGCTGTTCTCAAAGTTTGCCACAAAATCGAATCAGGGAACCGGCTTGGGCCTTTTCGTGTCCAAGAAAATAGTTGAAGCGCATGGCGGCAGGATCTGGGCAGAGAATAACAGAGATGGAAGGGGAGCTACTTTTTCATTCACTCTGCCGCTATCCTGAGCGCAAGAAGTGAACTACTGGCTGTGTCATTGATCTGGGTCGATCTGGATCCTTACCCTGTCTGGACCAGTAACCGTGAATGGCGAATCCTCTCGCTGTGAAACGTCCACCATGATGCTGTACATGACCCAAACACCAAAAATAAGTGCGATTATCGCAGGGATAACAAGCAAGACCCAGATGCCACCTGCCATACGTTTTATCATTATCTTTGTTCGGGATAAAAAACCAATCTCTGGATGGAGCATTTATAACCATCCTGAGGCGCTTTTCACCCCATGTCAAATTCGATCTTCTTTGCTCCAAGGTCAATAGCAGTCATTGGGGCCTCTGAAAAGCCCGGTGTAGGGAAGACCATCTTTAACAATATTGCAAAGCACTTCAAGGGCAGGATCTACCCTGTCACCCCATCGAACCCGACGGTAGGTGGCCTGACAGCGTACAAGAGCGTGCTGGACATTCCGGAAAATGTAGACCTTGCTGTGGTCGCAGCCCCAAGCAGGTTTACTCCGGCTGTCATGGAAGAGGTGGGCAAAAAGGGGATCAAGGGCGCAATCATTGTGTCTGCTGGCTTTAAGGAAGTTGATGAGGCAGGAGCCAAGCTGGAAAAAGAGGTGGGCGACATCGCCAAGAAATATGGCATAAGGGTAATCGGGCCAAACTGCCTCGGGATCATGAGTCTGTCGCAGGACAACATTATGAATTCCACTTTTCTAAAGATCACTCCAAGATATGGTAGCATTGCGCTGGTATCACAGAGCGGAGCAATCTGCGCGGCCACGGTGGAAGATGCGGAGGCGCAGAACATCGGCTTTTCCAAAGTGATCAGCATGGGCAACAAAGTCGACATGGACGAAAGCGATGTGCTTGAGCTCCTGGCGGAAGATGCTGACACCCGGGTGATCGTGATGTACCTCGAAGACATTCGAGATGCAAGGCGCTTTATGGATATTGCAAGAAGGATAACGACGGAGAAGAAAAAGCCGATAATCGTGCTCAAATCCGGCAGAACTGCTGAAGGTGCCAAGGCAGCGGCCTCCCATACTGGTGCGCTAGGCGGCTCCGACGCAAACTACGAGGCAGCATTTGCCCAGTGTGGAGTCATTCGCGTCGACACAATGGGCGAGCTGTTTGACCTTGCAACTGCGTTTTCAAAACAGCCTTTGCCAAATGGAGGAGTAGTGATCGTTTCAAATGCCGGGGGCCCTGCTATTATTTCTACTGATGCGTGTTCCAGGTACGGATTAGAGATGGCAGACATATCGTCAATCCGGGACGACATTGCCAAGGTCATTCCGCCCTATGGCTCTCCGAGGAACCCTGTAGACATTGTGGGCGATGCCGATTTCGTCAGGTTTGAGAACGTGCTGAACCTTGTTCTTTCTCACAAGAATGTCGGCTCGGTGGTGACGATGTGCACACCCTCGGCCACACTGAATTATGATGATTTGGCCAGGGTGCTCGTAAAGATGTCCAAAAAATTCCCAGACAAGACAATACTTGCATCGCTCATGGGCCTTGCAGAAGGTATAGAGAATAGGGCGATAATGTCTGAAGGTGGCGTGCCATACTACCTGTATTCAGAGCCGGCGATAAGGACACTCAAAGCAATGTATGATTTCAAGAAGTGGGTCGATACATCCGCTACAAAGGCTCCGACACTACAGTTTGAAAAGGACAAGAACAAGGTCAAATCCATTTTTGAAGACGTAAAGAGGCAGGGAAGAAACAACCTCCTTGAAGAGGAAGGCTATGAAGTTCTCAAGGCTTATGGCTTTCCGACGCCAAAGAGCATACTTGGAGCATCAGAGGACGAGTGCATCAAGGCTGCAAAGGAAATAGGCTATCCCGTCGTCATGAAGATAGCATCGCCGGACATCCTCCACAAGTCTGACGCCGGTGGAGTCAAGGTAGGAGTCAAGAACGACGACGAACTGCGCGCCGCGTTCAGATCCATAATAGAGAGCGCCAAAAAGTACAGGGCCGACGCCAAGATAAAGGGCGTGCTTGTGCAGGAGATGGTCAAGGGAGCAAAGGAGACGATCCTCGGGGCGAGTCAGGATCCCACGTTTGGACCGGTAATTATGTTTGGTCTTGGTGGTATCTATGTCGAGGTGCTCAAAGACGTGGTGTTCCGCGTCGCACCGATCGATGAGCGCGAAGCCGCGAACATGGTAGAGTCCATCAAAGCGATCAAGTTGTTAAAGGGAGTCAGGGGCGAAAAGCCTTCTGATCTGAAGGCCATTGCAGATTCGCTCCAGCGGCTGTCACAGCTGGTGGTCGACTTCCCAGAGATAAAAGAGTTTGACATCAACCCACTTCTTGTGCTCGAAGAAGGCAAGGGCGCGCGTGTGGTGGATGCCAGAATAATCCTGAAGTAAATAAAAGCTCTGTCAGAGCTTGCTTCCGCATTCCGCGCAGAATGTAGAGCCAGCTTCGTTCTGGTAGCCACATGCGTGGCACCTCCCACCACTTGATGTCTGCAACGCACCTGCCGACTTTAGAAGGACAATATCTCCTATCTTTGAAACACCATCCCATGGGATTTGCCTGCCGCCAATCTTGAGCGCGATCTTGGCGGTTCCTGCTTCCCTCTGCAATCCGACTTCTTCTACCTTGCCCAGCAGAAATGCCTCGCTGTCATAGGCCGCCATTCCTATAATTGATTGCAGGCTGATAAAACCACTGTCGCTTTGTGGAGCAGTCCTCGGAACAGCTGCGCTGTCAGGAGTGGTAGTTGTGGCCTCTGTTGTTTGGACTGATCCTGACAGCGTCTCATCAACCTGTTGTTGCTGCTGCGCCGGCGCGTCAAACTTGCGGTACTGAGCGATGGTGGAGCTGCATATCTTGCACTTGTATTCACCCTTTTCAACGAGAGTGACGCCTTCTCCCAGCTCCTCATTTGGATTATCGTACTGGATCGCTGGCGCCCCGTCATACTCTTTTTCGCATTTGTTGCAATAATATTTTACAAATCTGTCGTCTTCTAGCCTGCCGATACCTGCCAGAAACAGCTCCGGTCCTCCGAGGTTGCCTCTCTTTTGCTCCTCGTCAGTTACTCTTGCAATTGCATAGCCGCCGGAGCCGCGCAGTTTCTTTTGCCCCATGTCTTCAGCCATCATATGATGTCTCTAGTCTTTCAGTTGCAAGTTATTTAAATCATGTCAAATTGCCGCTCCATCACTACTGCCAGTTGCCCGTCGTGAGTGAGCAATCTCGTTCATCGTTATACTCCAGTTGCCTGAGAGTAACTGCAACTGATGAACCTCTGTTTCATTCAGAAACTGACATGGTGCGGGACTGTCCCCTATCTGAAGGGCAGCTTTAATGAGAGCTGCTCTGTGGTCGTTTCGTTGTCTGTATCTGCTGTTGTCAATGATGATAGTGGTATTGTTTTGCTGATGCTGTAATTTGCTGCTCGTCCTTGTAGATGAACGGCGACAGGACAGTTCCAGAATATTCTTTCGCAAACTCTTCTTCATTTTTAGTTTCATTGTCTTCTTTGATCGGCTGGGCAGGTGAGGTATTGGCGATGCACTTGCCTTTACCATAACCAAAAGCAGAATGCTTGTACCATGTCGTGCCATAGAAAGTATTGTTCTGGGAATTCGCATTTGCATTGCGCAAGGTGAATGTAACGTCATAGCGCCTATCTGTCTGGGCTGCAAGCTACACGTCGGGATTTGAGGCTGGATCAATACTCCGCGTTCTCTTACCAATTGTCATTGAAGTAATAGTTGCGCCAAACCTGCTTTCACAGGTTGACGGCGCATCTCAATCCGAAAAAGCACTGGTTGAATGCAGGATGGGAGAGACTCTAAGAAAAGCGACCACGACCAGCACCGTCTACATAGTTTTGCAAAGATGTTTGACAGAAATGTGCTATGAAACTATTTACTGATTGGCGAGCAAATCTGTTCAATAAAGATTCTCCAATAGAAATCAGTCTTGACAATTATTGATTAATATACTACACCACAGCCAAATGGCTTGCCAGTGAACTCGGTAGCAATACTACTGTACAGAAACCTAGTCGCATCAATTGACAAGGTATTTCTCATCTGGCAGGTGGTCTTTCCAATTATCTACATCTTTGTCGCAGGCTATGCCTATTCCGCCCTGCTTGGTGAGGCAGGAATCCCGATAGGCTCTGCAAGCGTCACATATCCCGCATTCCTGACCGCGGGCATGATTGGCTTTAACACGATGAACAGCAGCACGATTGCGGGCAGTATAGTGTGGAACGACAGGCGCAATGGCATGTTCCAGCAGATATTGGTAATGCCATTTGCAAGAATGGAGTATGTCGCAGGCAGCGTCCTCACCATAATGCTTATGGGGCTTGCAAGCGCCGGCCTCATTCTAGTCGCCGGTTCGCCCACACTTGTTGGAGTCGCTGTGCCAACGTTAGTTGGCTCTATGTATGTACTATATGCTCTGATAACTGGCGCAATATTCTTTGGATCAATTGCAATAATAATATCTACCCGTCTGAGGAGCAACGAGGGCTTTAACGTCATAGTCAACAGCGTATTCCTCTTCTTTTCATTCGTCAGCACTGCGTTCTATCCTGCAGAAGGAGTGCCTGGCGGACTGCGTGCTGCATTTTATGTCAACCCACTGACCTACATCGTAGACGTTACGAGGGCCGGCATCTTTAACCAGTTCGACCCATTTCTCAACATAGAAGCGGGCGTCATTGCGGCGTTTACCACGGCGGCGTTCCTGCTTGCCACGCTATCGATGATGAGGATGAAAATCTAGACCTGCTGCCTGCCTATTACTGAGAGGAACACTTCTTCAAGTGTCGGTGGGTTGATGGACACGTTCTCTATCTGGATCGAATTCCTGGATAGAAGCTCAATTATTTTTACGAGCATTTCTTGCGCATCGGTCGAGCTTATCCTTATCGTGTCTGCCGCTGGCGTCTCCACAAGGGAACCGTCTGC
Source organism: Nitrososphaera sp. (assembly GCA_036381375.1). Taxonomy (GTDB): domain Archaea; phylum Thermoproteota; class Nitrososphaeria; order Nitrososphaerales; family Nitrososphaeraceae; genus Nitrososphaera. The sequence continues at coordinate 11,004 of DASVCY010000050.1, forward strand.
AATTTTCGGCCTAATCACTGGTATGATTGACTGTGCAGCGGAATCCTTTAGCTTTATCTCCACTGCCTTGACTCCTCCGTACTTTTGTTTCAGGCCTGCCGGCGTATCAGTCGCAACAATGTTGCCGCGATTGATGATCGCAATCTCATCACACAGGTACTCTGCCTCCTCCATGATGTGTGTCGTGAAAAATACCGTCAACCCTCCCCTCACGTGCTTTTTCACATAATCCAGCAGGGTACGCCTTGCGGCCGGGTCAAGCCCTACAGTCGGCTCATCTAGAAACAGCAGATCCATGTCGTGCATAAACTCTCTTGCCACCTGGACGCGCCTGCGCTGGCCGATCGACAGCTCGTCGTTTTTCATATTTTTGAAGGACTCTAGGTCAAATTTTTCCAAAAGCTCCCGAGCTCTGTCGCGCCTCTTATCAGGTGGCATTCCCCACATCAGACCATACAGGTCTAGCGCCCTTTCTACAGTCAGGTTCGCTTCAAAGCTCGGCTCCTGAAGGACCACGCCTATCTTCCTTTTTATCTCGCGCTGGTGCTTCACGATATCCTTGCCGAATAACTGGACTGTGCCTGATGTAGGATGGATGAGGGTTGTAAGCACCTTCATAGTGGTTGTCTTGCCGGCTCCGTTTGGTCCGAGGAACCCAAACACCTTGCCATATTTCACGTCAAATGAAATACCATTGACTGCATACACCTGCCCGTAGCTCTTACGCAGGTTTGAGACATGGATGCAGGGCTCCTCCATATGCAAGGTCAGAGTGCGGTGCTCTATTTTTGCATTGTCAGACCTCAGCGGCGGCACGAGCAACTACTTCGGAAAGTGAAGGGTGGATGTGGATTGTCCGAGCAAGGCTGTGTATGTCCGCCCCAAGCTTCATGGCTATCAATACTTCGTGGATAAGAATTGATGCGTGGCTTCCAATAATATGGCACCCAAGTATCCTGCCCTCTTTTGAAGCAAGCAGCTTGACAAACCCGTTCCTGTCCTCTATCGCCTCACCCATCGCCGTCTTGATGTACGGGTAGACCGCCTTTGTGTAGTGGATATTTTTTGCCTTTAGCTGTTGCTCGGTGTAGCCGACTCCTGCGATCTGGGGTGAGCTGAAAATGGCATGGGGCATGGCTGTATAGTCCACAGGGATTTTGTTCTTATCCTGAATAATGTTGTAGTATGCATACTGGGCTTCGTGGTTGGCGGCGTGCTTGAAAAGGTAGCGGCCTATTGCATCTCCCAGTGCAAAGATCCCCTTGACGTTTGTCTCAAGGTGTTCGTCCACTGTGATAAAGCCTTTGCTATCTGTTTTCACTCCTGTCTTTTTCAGATCAAGCGTGTCAGAGTTTGGAATTCTCCCGATTGCAACCAAAAGCTGGTCTGATTCTAGCTTGATTTTCTTGCCAGCGTGATTCTTGGAGGCAACGGTAAATGTATCACCGCTCCTGCTCACCGATTCGGTATCGTATCCTAAATAGACATTGTATTTTTTCGAGAAGATTTCAGTAAACTTGCTTGCAATTTCGTCGTCTTCATTTGGCACAAGCACGTCATGGCGCTGTACGATGTTTATCATTGTACCAAGCGAGCCGAAAAAGTGTGCAAGCTCTGCTGCAATGTATCCCCCGCCGATAATAGTCAACACTTTCGGCTGCCTTTTCAGCCTGAGTGCTTCGTCGCTTGTCAAAAAGCCCGTTCCTTCAAGACCTTTTATTTTGGGTATTGCAGGGCGCGTCCCTGATGCTATCAGGATCTTATCCGCTCTGATAGTTTCACCGCCTACAGATAGGGTCTTTTCACCTACAAACCTGCATTTTGCCGGAAACAGCTTTGGATTGTCAATTCCAGAAAATGCCTCTTTTATACCGTCAGAATCTGAATCTATGATATGGTTGGTCCTGCTGACTATTCTTTCAAAATCTACAGAAAACCCATTGTTGACATCGATTCCAAACTGAGCTGCGCTCTTGATCGTCTCTGCAACGTCGGCGCTGTGGATCAACAGCTTTGACGGTATGCAACCGCGGTTGAGGCACGTGCCACCCATCCTATCCTTTTCGACAATCGCGACACGTAGGCCAGCCTGCGCTGCAGCGTTTGCAACATCCAGACCGGAGCCGCTCCCGATGACTATGAGGTCGAATTCCTGCATAATACCCTATCCATGATATTTTAGATAAATGTGATTGTGATGCTGTGTCGTTATCAAAGATATATTAGCAAGTAACTGGTAATGGTTTTTTCATAAGCGGAGGCTTGGAGAAAAAGCTTGTCATCGTCGCCTTCCCATGATTTCAAGGGAATGCTGGAAACAATGCTCAGACAGAGGCCCGAGCTCACACCCGAACAGGTTAGAGACATGATAGACGAAAAAAAGCGCAAGGTGGGTGCAGGCTATCTTACCGATCAGGGCGCTCTGTTTCTAGTCGCTGCCGACCTTGGTATATCATTTGAAAATGCGCCAAAGACTCAATCAGGCCTCAAGGACATCTACATCGGAGCAAAAGAAGTTACGGTTGTAGGCAGGATAATGAACGTCTACCCTGTGCACACTTTTACAAGGAGGGAGAGCAACGAGCAAGCGGTAACCCGGACGCTTGTAATCTATGACAAGGACGCAAGGGTAAAGGTGAAATTGTGGGACAAGCAAGTCGCGGTGCCTGACGAGATGGGTCTACGGGCAGGCGACATGATCAAAATAGTCAAGGGCTATGTGAGAGCAGGACTTGATGGTAAGCCGGTGATCAACTTGGGCAGCTACAGCGCAATCGAGACTGTACAGGACGACCACTCAATACCAAATATCGACTCCCTTGAAACCACGATCGACACTGTAAATGGACCGCAGGATAGCGCTGTTATTACGGGCATTGTTGCAAACAATCCGCGGATCAGCGAGTTTGTCAATCTCCGTGGCGAGGCCAGCAAGTCGCTCCAGCTGCACGTATCAAACGACTCTGGCAGCCGCACTCTGCGCGCCGTGATCTGGAACGTTGACGAGACAAGGTTGCCAAAGGTCTTCAAGCCGGGCGCCAAGGTGCGCATGATAGGTGTGCGTGTAAAGCAGGGTAACCCCCAGTACGGCAACGGTGACTTTGAGATACATGGAGACGAAGGTACAATACTTCAGTTCTCTGAAACACAGGAGGATGTCGAGGTCATGCCACTAAGAGTCGTTTCTGTAGGCCAGGAAACCGGGAGGGGCAGCTTTCTCTGTCTTGCAGTCGACAGGGCCGGCAGACCTCTCGTTTTGACGATCGATAATTCTCTTACTAGCTCTGATCTGATGAGTGAAGGTACAATGATCGAATGTGTTCCCTCCCGAATTTTCGGCAACTCGGTCGTGCTGTCAAAGGATGATTCATACATCCGGATTACAGACGACGACAATTCCTTCCCAAAACTGGCAAAATTTGAGAAAAAGATCAAGGACATCCAGGCATCGCAAGACCCTTGCATTGTTGAAGCCATAGTATTGCAGGCTCCAGAGACTGCAGAAGTCAACACAAAGACCGGCGAGACTGTACCCGTCACGTCAACACTACTGGGCGACGACACTGGTGAAATCAGGTTGGTTGGCTGGCGCAATCAAAGTGCTGGAGTCAACAAACTAAACGTCGGCGACAGGATCAAACTCGCAGGCGTTACTGCAGCTACTGGCCGCGAAGGCAAGGTTGAGCTGACGTTCAGACCCTATTCATCCGTGACAAAGCTAAATTAGCTGCAAAGCTGCCTTTTTCATAATATTGACGGGAGGAAGATCAGAAGCGGAACATATAGCACGGCAGACAAGCGAACTGAAAGCGATGGTTCGCAAGCACTCTTCTCGAACCGACGAGAACTTCAAGGTCGGAGTTGAAATCGAGATTTGCCTAATAGATGCTAATGGCGAGCCTGTTAATGCCAAACCTGCGATCGAGCAGCTCAGAAAGTACCACGATGTAGACTATGAATATGGGAAATGCCAGATGGAATACAAGACCGAGCCTGTCTCCTTTGACAGGCTGATTCGTCTCAATTCGCAGTTTGAGGAGTTTATAGAACACCTTGACATGGTCGTAAACAAGGTATACCGACGCGATGTCATTCCTGTGTTCCTTGGGGCAAACCCTTCTCCCCGTGTGCTGAAAGGCGGCTTGATAACGAAAAAGCCGCGCTACCTGCAGCTGGCAAAGTGGCAGAAAAAGATGCATGATGTCGAGATCGATGGCCAAAAGATAAAGGCGCTCCATGCTGCTGCAGCAATACAGGGCTTTCACCTCCACCTACAAGGCAAGAATCCCAACTTTACGGCTCAGATGTTCAACCACATTTTGAACCTGATCCCGGCGGCCATCCTTCTTGGCGCCAACAGTAGGCTCTTTGCAGGCAGGGTGTACTCCATGCACGAGCCTCGGATCTACCTGTACGACCAGACGGAGCAGCAAAACTCAGGTTTCCCTGGCATACCGAGATATCTTGGCAGCGTTGAAGATTACATTGAGTATATTGCATCGAGAAAGCCCGTGATTGCCAAGGACTATTTTGGGCTTGTAAAAGAGAGGCATGACGACGCCCGGATCCGTTTGAACACTGGCTTTTACCGCGTGGAGACAAGGGTCATGTCGGTCCAGCCTACGCCGAGGACAATGATGGCACTCATCGAGTTCTTCGCGGGCTATCTTCACCGGGCAATCCATGATGAAAGGGAGCTGCGGCCGCTGGCGTCTGTAAGGGAGGAGCGGCAGGCAGTAGTCAGGTCGGGTTTTAACGCCAAGACGCATTTCAACATCGTTGAAACGGTAAGGAACCAGCTGGACTATGCTAGGAAGGGGCTTGCAGATCTTGGTACAAAACCTGATTTTTTGAACATCCTTGACAAGAGACTTGAGAACAGGACGACGGCAGGCGAATACGTTGCAAAACTGTGGCAGTCAAAATACAATGGCGACGTGGAGCGTACTCTGCAGGAAGTGGCATGGTACGTCTGGCAAAAGTCAAAGATCAATGGCCCTTTTATGTAGATGTCATGGGGGAGGATGAAATTTCCTGTGAAGCTCTATGACTATTGCAAGCAGTACTTGGGTGGGGGATAAAATAATCACAACATTTGACAACGTGGCAGACACTGCAAGAGCTGCTGACTGCCCAGACTAGTCTGCCCAAAAGCCCCTGGTTATGACGTACTGCCTTTCCGCTTCGTAAATGCTCTTGTACGCCTGCTCTTCATCAATGTAATTGCGTAGGATTCTAGCAGCAGTGTCCGCACCGATGCCATGGCCTGACAAGACAACGATCGCTTTCTTTCCAAAGTTGTTGACAAGCGACGCCACCTTCCATGCCCGCTCAAACTTATGGTTCTGTTCCGGCGTGAGCTTGCCTCCTGCAAGTCTGGTACGAATTATTCTAGACATATCATCATCAGACCAGAAAGTGGCTGTGATGAGGCGGGATCTGCAATATGGACATGAAATCTCTTCTGGCACATCCTTTGTCTCCATCACCCGCTCCCACTTACCGCACCGGATGCATACCAGCCGGTGCTTTGTCTTCTCCAGCCGTTCCTTTACAAGTTCGATAACGCCTCTTTCAACACTGAGCGGCATTGCGCCGGCCATCTTGCCGGAATGCTCTATTATTGGCTTTGCAAGGTCGGAAAATTCACGCACTTCAAGCCAATGGATCTTGATTTTTTTCTGCTTGATGTTATCAAGCACCTGCTGCGTCTGCTGCACGTCATACTTGTCATGCACCAGCTCTCTTATCGATTCGGCGCTAATAGGTGTCTTGGAGTATCTGTCGTAAATCATGCGCGCAACCTTCTTGTCATAGACGGCTTCCTTGCTTATCATACCAAAGCGCTTGGCAACAGTCCAGACTTTCCAGTTGATGTTATGTGTGCCAGTCAGGGCCGCAATTATCACTGGCTCAAGATCGTAAACGTCATTCAAAGCAGCTTCGAGCCTTCCCTGCACTATCCTTGTGCTTGAGGTAAGCATTATCCGGTAGGCATCCGATCTGGATTCAACAACATAGCCAAGCTGGGATGACAATATCGTTGACAACAATGATGCTATAGTGTTGTTCACCTTTGATCCAAACACAGAATGAATTACGAGTATGTTGCGAGCGATATTGCTTTCAACAACAATGTTCTTAGAGTCCGGGATTGCATTGAGCGCCCTCTTTGTGTCCTCCATTATCTGCGTGGACAACTTGATATGTCCGCCTGCCGCCTGAACGCGTATTTCTCCAACTTCTTCAGCTGTCTTATAGTCAACGGGTATCATCTCTCCGACCCAGTATGGGATATTGATGGCTGCCCCGCGCAACGGCTCGACATTTAATGCAAGCCTGCTCTCATCTACAGAGAGCACACGCCACTGCGATCCCTTGAGCACAAAAACATTTCCCTTTTCCCCATAATCGCCGACAAACTGCTGGTCAAGCGTTCCTATCCTACGCTTGCTAATCGAGTCAATCACCTCAAATTTCAACACGTGCGGAATCATGGAGAGGTTTTCAAAATAATACTTGTACGCCTTTACCTTGCGTACATATGTGCGGTTTTCCCGATCATATTTTATGACGTTATGGATCGCTAGAATGTCCAGACAGCTCTCTACATCAAACAGGCTTATGTTGCGGAATGGATATGCACGCGTCACCAGTTCGTGTGCATAATCTACTTTTACCGGCTCGCGAGTCTGCATTGCCAACCCGACAAGGTGGTGGGCCATTGCGTCCAGTGCGCCTTCATGCATCTTCTGTTCCTCTATGGAGCCCTTTTTCATTCTCCGGATAATGGCACGTGCCTCGATTTCGTCGTCGGGATTGTTGACAACCACGAGCCCTTTGGCAAAAGTCCGTTGACTGTGCCTGCTCCTTCCGATTCTTTGCATGAGCTTTGACACTTGTCGGGGTGACCCATAATGGATAACGAGATCGACCGAGCCAATGTCAAGACCAAGTTCAAGTGAGCTAGTACAAACCACGATGCCTGCTTCGCCGGAGCGCAATGTATGCTCCGTTTCTTCTCTCATTTCCTTGGAGAGTGAACCGTGGTGAACGTCCACCTTGATCTTGTCTTGGTTTTTCAGTATGGTGCCTAGGTACTCTGCCTCGTCCCGAGTATTTGTAAACAGCAGGATTGATCCTTCGACCTTTTCCTTCTTTACATATTCGAGAATAAAATGCGCAACATTGTTGAGCGAGCCCTTGACGAAATGGATGTCAATGTCATAGCCGCGACTCGTTGTGTCTACCAGCACTGCGCTTCGCCTCTCTGTGCCTGAAACAAACTGTGCTGCCTGCTTCAAGTTACCTACAGTTGCCGAAAGTCCAATCCTCGTGACCTTTTGTGTTGACGCAGCCTGCAGGCGCTCAAGGCTCAGCGATAGATGTGCACCTCGCTCGTTTGCCACCAGCTCGTGCACTTCGTCAACAATGACCCACTGCAATCCTTTCAGGGCCGCAAGCATCTTTTCGCTCGTGAGCACTACTGCAAGCGACTCCGGTGTTGTGATCAGAACGTCAGGCGGGTCTTCGACTATTTTCCTTCTTGCTGCGGCAGTTGTGTCGCCGTGACGGATCTCTACCCGCAAGCCTTCAGAATGCGCATAGCGCACCACTCTTCTCAAGACATCGTTGTTGAGCGCCCGAAGAGGCGTGATGTATATCGCCCTTATGTTGCCAAGACTCCTTTGGCTCGCAAGCATCGTGAAAACTGGTAGAACAGCTGCTTCGGTCTTGCCTGAGCCCGTAGGGGCAACAAGCAGACAGTTTATCTTTCTAGCAATGACTGGTAGAGCCTTTAACTGGATTGCGGTAAGAGATGTAAAGCCTTCCTTGCGGAATTTTTCAATTACAAGCTGTTCTTCAGTGTGGTCACTTTTCAGTGTCTGCAGCTGTTCTCGGTTGCTGCTCTCGTTTTTGCTTCTGAGCTGATCTTTCATAAACCATTACTGCAAACAGGCCGGCGATAAACAGCCCCACTGCGACGAGCGCGTAGCTGTCAAAGTTCGCAATTTCTCCTGCCATTTGCTGTTAGTCACTATACGTCAAATAAATATATATCCTTACACCATGCCCACTTCGGATTTTCTCCATTCCTGAGGGCAAGCTAGGATGGTGATTACGTAGAGAAATTGATCGTCCTGCCAGAGCGTGGCTCCAGCACGGATAGCAGGAACGACTTTGTGTATGTTCGTCCGTATAGGGATACGAAAGTAGGTCTGGTCTTCGACTTGTAAGTGAAGACAACATACATTGCTAAAAGCCTCGTGGATCTATCGTCTAGCTGTAGACTCTACCCTACATCCTCTATGTTCTGCTTGGTCGGGTGCTGGGGCCACTTTGAATCAGCCGGCTGCCCTAGTTTTTGCCTGCAGGCAATGATGAAAAAATGCGCCTATCAAGAATATGGCTCTGCAGCAAGCGCCAATAGGCCGATAACCAAGAATTCCGAAGCGTGTGCCATCGTGCCAGGCGGCATTCCATCTGGCAGGTCTTACCAGAGGCAATGGCCGGTCTAGCTGCGACCTATATCTCGGTTATCTATTTATGAGGAATTGCAAAAAATTTCTGCCGTGCGCCAGAGGACATTGGTCATTGCAGGCTTGGCTGCCGTTGGAGTGGCCATTGCAATAGCTGTGCCAATGGCGATACTGGCTATGCAGGACCTGCATGAGCTAAGGTTCGAGTATGTCAAGTCTGGCGGCATTGCAGGCATCACTGACAGGCTTGCTTTTGACTCGGGAAACGGCACGACAATCACGTTCTATCAAAGCTCCATGGACACTACTGAAGAGAAGCGACTATCTGACTCGCAGGTACAGGAATTGAGGCAGGCAATAGCGGGCAGCGGCTTCTTTGCCTTTGACAGCGTCTACCCACCAAGGCAGGGTCCGGCAGACTATTTCTCTTATACGCTTAACATTACAATGGACGGCAGGACTCATTCCGTATCTTGGGTCGACGACTTTGCCGCGGCAGAGCCAGTGCCAGAAGGCTTGAAGAATGTTGTAGGCGAAATAGAGGAGGCATTCTCTGCTGCGCAGCCAATTTGAACAACGGACGATTAATCGAAGGGATATGCGTGCACGTTAACTAGCATATTGTCGCCATCTTGTGTGGCAAATTGTTTATCCGCAGATGACATAGGCCGCATTAAATATTGTCTGACCGCGTCTGCAGCTCCCTATAGCAACTCCGCCGGGAGTTGCAGCCGCAATCGTCCTGCTTCCATTTTTCACAGTACTGGCATACCCATTACCTCACTGTCTCCATGCTGTCGTCCCAATTGTGTGCCGGTCTTGGATGGGGGGATCGTTCGGGTTCATCTTCACATATTCAGCCCAAATCTTGTTACTCCACCTTGGCAAGCCAGATTATCCCGGTGTGCCGCCGACAGGCCCATCGCAGCTCCCGTCACACCGGTCCACAAGGTTTGTCTCTACAGTCACCGCAGACTCGCAGCTGCTGCTTGATGCCTATTGGAAGGCGTCTAGAGCAATCAACATAGGCGCGCATTCATCCTCGGGCAACGCGAAATTACAGCTTATTATTCACACTAGCGTACACAACTAGCCTGCGCCTAGGATGTTTTCCTTTGACAGGGCCTTATCGAGCTGCTCCTTTGTCATCAGCTTTTTCTCTAGCACCAGCTCACGTATGCTCTTGTTGGTCTTGAGCGACTCTTTGTAGATCTCGGCGGCTTTGAGATATCCGATGTAAGGATTGAGCAGCGTAACAAGTACAGGGCTCTTTTCAATGTATGATGCCAGCTTGTCCTTGTTTGCTTCTATGCCATCTATCATGTTGGCCGCAAATATCGGCAGGAAATTCTTTAGCATGTCAGTCGAGTCTAGCACACATTTCAGCATGGCCGGCAGCATCACGTTGAGCTCGAACTGTCCTGCCTGCGCGGCCATCGCCACCGAAACATCGTTTCCGATCACGTTAAAGCACACCATGTTAAGACACTCGGCAAGTGATGGGTTGACCTTACCTGGCATTATCGATGAACCTGCATGCACCGCAGGTATCAGGATCTCAGCGAGCCCCGCGGTTGGACCTGACGCCATGAGTCGGATGTCGTTTGCCATTTTTGAAAGCTCGATGGCAAGGTTGCGGAGAGCCGAAGAGCAAGCAGCTACGTCGTACTTGCTCTGGAGCGAGTAAAACATATTGGGCGACGGCTTTAGCCTGAGTCCTGATATCCTTGACAGATTCTTGATCGCAAGCTGGCGGTAGCCTTTTGGCGTATTGGCGCCAGTACCCACGGCCGTTCCTCCGAGACCCACATAGCTTAGACCTGCCATTGACTGGACAAGCATCGCTCTGGCCTGCTTGAGCGAGTAGACATATTGCTCGAATTCTGCTCCAAGCGTTACCGGTATAGCATCCATAAGGTGAGTTCTGCCTATCTTGATGACACTTGAGAATTGCCTCGCCTTCCTTTGCAGCGATGCGATCAGCTTGTCAAGTGACGAGACAGTCTCCTTCATATTCAGCAGAATTGCGACGTGCATTGCAGTCGGGAATGTATCGTTGCTTGACTGTGACATATTTACATGGTCGTTTGGGCTTAGAATATCGTATCTCCCCTTCTTCTCGCCCAGGATTTCTAAAGCCCTGTTTGCAATCACTTCATTGCTGTTCATGTTGAATGCGGTACCGGCGCCGGAGTTGATCGCTTCAACCACAAACTGGTCCAGAAGCTTGCCCGCAAGAATTTCGTCACATGCTCTCACTATTGCCTGCGCCTTTTCTGCGTCAAGCGCCTTGAGCTCTCTGTTTGCAAGCGCAGCAGATCGCTTGATCATGACATATGCCCTTACCAAATTGATGTGAGCTCTTTGTCCTGTCACCTTGTACTGGTTGATTGCGCGCGCCGTAAACGGACCATAGTACGCATTAGATGGAACCTTGATCTTGCCAAGAGAATCCTTGTCAATTCTGAACGACATTGCCGGATGGCACTAGTGAGGCGGCCATAATAAATTAATCGACAGCCTCTCGTGACACATCATGTTATAATATTATCTTGCCAGTGGCCATTTGCTCTATCTTTGCTGCAACTTCTTTGGACAGTTTAGCTCCATGGAGTGCAAGTGGGTTCTGGTTTGCAGCAGGGGTATCCTGCACTGGCACTGGCGGTACAAAGCGCGACAGCCTTGCGAACACAATCTTGCCGTACCAATTGTTTTCAATACAGAGCCTTTTCTCTTCTCCTTCCTCAATCCCATCCAGTCCTACAAACCTGTCAATTACGCCTGAACCAATAAACATGTCTTTCTTGACAAACAATACTACCATGCCGTGCGACCAACCGCGGCTGATGTTGACGTAGAAAGTGTGCCTACCAAACAACTGCCTTTCAAGCTCGTCCCTCTGTATCTTCAGAATGTAACTTGAAGGCGGCTCGGGCAACAGGGCATCTGGTTTTGCGTAATTATAAAATCATTTTTGTTTCCGCGTTGTTATGCTGGCCCTTTTCAATAGCCGAACGCGGAATGAAAGCCATTTCAATCCAAGTAGCCGTGTTTTCTGTCTCGCTGACTCCCGGAGCTCACTTTTGTAATCGGCGTAGACTCTGGACGCCGTCTCTTTTTCGTATCCTCTAACAATACATGGATAATATTATATTACTACTGGATTTTTCAAGCCATATGCAAGTCAGCGGCAAGGTGCTCGTCTGCGACTCTATCGACCAAGCAGGTATTGACAGCATGAAGAGAGCAGGGCTTAACGTCGACTACAAGCCTGAGATAAAGGCGGCCGAGCTACTTTCTTCAGTCAAGGATTATGAAGTCATAGTTGTAAGGAGCAGGACCAAGGTTACGAAGGAAGTCATAGACGCGGCCTCAAACGCCAAGATAATCGCTCGCGTCGGAGTCGGTCTGGATAATGTGGATTTGAAAGCCGCAGAGGCAAGAAAGATCAAAGTCATCAATGCGCCTGAAGCCGCATCTGTAGCCGTAGCCGAGCTTGCCATCGGGCTCATGATTTCGCTTGCAAGGAGCATACCAAGGGCCGACGCAGAGGGCAAGCGCGGCAACTGGATCAAGAAGGAGCTGATGGGCACGCAACTGTCGGGCAAGTATCTCGGCATTGTAGGCGTCGGCAACATCGGTCGGAATGTTGGCAGGATGGCCAAAGCGCTTCGCATGAACCTGATAGGGTATGATCCTTACCCGATAAACCGGGAATTCATTTCAGATACCGGGATGATAGTAACCGACTTCAATACTCTTCTGGAAAGTGCAGACTTTGTCACCTGCCACGTGCCAGCCACTACGGAGACAAGGCACATGTTTAACGCAGATAGCTTTGCCAAGATGAAGCCGACTGCCTACCTAGTCAATACTTCAAGAGGAGAGATAATAGACGAAAATGCTCTCTATGAGGCATTGAAGAACGGCAAGCTTGCAGGCGCAGCGCTAGATGTATTTGAGGTCGAGCCGCCCACCAACAAGCAATTGCTTAACCTTCCAAATCTTGTTTGCACACCGCATATTGGAGCACAGACAAAGGAGGCGCAGGAGCTTGCGTCCACGGTCATTGCAGAAAAGGTAATCCAGATCCTGCGCGGCGTAATATAGATTATAAAAGGGATCCAGACAGGAGAGGGTATAATATGCACAGCTATATGACCCAGACATGGCTTCGGATGTGGAAGGATAACTCTGACGAGCTCAAGTCAAAGGCAATAGCTTGGAGGACAGAGCCAACCATCCACAGGATAGAGAGGCCAAGCAGGCTCGATAGGGCCAGAAAGCTGGGTTACAAGGCAAAACAAGGTATTGTTGTAGTTCGAGTCCGTGTGGGCAGGGGCGGCATGCGCAAACAGCGTCCTGTGGCGGGAAGGAGGCCAAAGCACTTCGGCGTCGTGCACATCAAACAGGGCATTAGTATGCGCAAGGTCGCAGAGCGCAGGGTGAACGAGAAATTCCCGAACCTCGAAGTGCTCGGCTCATACTATCTGCACAAGGATGGCATGAACATCTGGTATGAAGTGATTCTGGCTGACCCATCACACCCTGCGATTTCAAAGGACAGAGAGATGCGCGGAAAGCTCAAAGCATTTGCCAAGTAGCAGTAGCAGCAGCTGTTGTGGCTCAGCTGGTTTTTTTCACTACTTCTCTGTGTTTTCTTAACTCATGGACTGTCGTTATAATTAGTGCCGCCTGCAGAACGTAGCCACCAATTATCAGCAGAATTGCATTGAATGGTTTTGAGAACGTAGTCATTATCTGAACATGTGGTGGCGCAAGCGAGTTGCCGATCATCACTATTACTGCTAGGGGGATGCACGCATAGAGTGCCTTTCGGAATCCTTTGTAAGTAAGAACAGCCAGGGCAATAAAGGATAGTTCCAACGCGATTGCCCTATCAATAAACTGCGGGTCGCCAAACGGTATTGCAATGGCACCTACCACGCTGATTGCCGCAAGTACTATTACTAAAGGGGTGAATGGCATCACACGTTTTTACCCGAATTTCAATTAAAGCTTTTCACAATGTAACTATTAATAACGAGCGAAGAGTATTCTCACGATATATGAAGGCTGCACGCATAATCAAGACAAAAGAGCCGCTTGAGATCAAAGACATCAGCGTTCCAAAACCAAAGAACGATCAAGTTCTTGTAAGGGTCGAAAGCGCAGGCGTATGCCATAGTGATCTGCATCTGTGGGAAGGCGGCTACGCGGGCCCGCAGGGTGTTTTCATGAAAGTTGAAGATAGAGGAGTAAAGTTTCCGCTTACTCCGGGCCACGAAGTCGCTGGCACCATTGAAGAGATGGGAGAATCTGTCACCGGCTTTTCCAAGGGGGACAAGGTTTTGGTTTATCCATGGATCGGCGAAGGCACATGCCCTGCGTGCAGAGTAGGTGAAGAGAACGTCTGTGACGCTCCACGCAGCCTCGGTGTGTACCAGGATGGAGGCTATTCTGAATTTGTACTGGTGCCAAGCCACAAATACCTTGTAAAGTTGCACGGGCTTGACCCAGACTCTACCGCATCACTTGCGTGCTCTGGCCTCACCGCATATACTGCAGTCAAGAAGGCGCAGTCCCAGCCAGGTGACACTCTTGTAATAGTGGGTGCAGGCGGCCTAGGGCTCATGGCTGTCCAGATCGCAAAGGCAATCACCAACGCACGGATCGCGATCGTGGACATTGACGACAAAAAGCTGGCAGAGGCCAAGAGGCTAGGGGCAGAAGAGGTCATCAACTCTGCGACGGGCGATCCTATCAAAGGAATCAAGGACATTACAAATAACCTGGGAGCAGAGGCAGTCATAGACTTTGTAAACAATACCAAGACGGCGCCAAACTCGCTCAACATGTTGAGGAAAAGAGGCAGGCTCGTCATGGTTGGACTGTTTGGAGGATCGCTTGAGCTGAATCTGCCACTGATCCCGCTACGCGCCTTTACTCTAACCGGCGCCTATACCGGCAAGTACGCCGATCTTGTAGAGTTGGTAGAGCTTGCGAGGATGAACAAGATCCAATCTGTCGTGTCAAGAAAATTCACACTGGATCAGGCAAACCACGCACTGGAAGAGCTGAAAACAGGCAGGATAATCGGAAGGGCAGTCATCAATCCCTAGACTGCCATTGCCTTTGTTCCACCGCTACTTCCTCAAGACATGCCGCTACCATCATGGAATGCGTTCCACACTTTCAGGCCATCATTTCGCTTGATGTCTTCAAGGACTGGAGCGTAGCCCGGACCGGCGGCCTTTTCCAATAGCTTTCTGACAGGCTCCTCGCCTTTGAACATCCAGACCCATTCGTCATACACAATCCTTGGCTCAGAGAAGAGCATTGCAAAGGGACTGCGGCCGATCTTTTTCATAAAATAGTACTCTGCCATGCTGATAAAGCCAGGACCAAAAACCGAGTCGCCTGCTTCAATGAATTTTTTCCTGACCGCCTTGTATGTATCGAGCGCGGCTTCGATGCTCTCCTGTGCTTCCATGCCGCTGCAGACACGGCTTTATTATTAACAC
>DASVCY010000051.1:0-5404 GCA_036381375.1 Nitrososphaera sp.
ATTTGCGGAGCAGATGGGTATATCTGATGTGGTTTCCAGAAGCGCTGTACAATCTATAACCCTGATGGAACAATTCGGATTGACAGACTCTATTGCAAAGTCGGTCGCGGTAATTCTGACAGAGCAGATGGAAATGACAGAGACTGTGGCTAGGGCAATCGTTACCAGCAGATCCGTATCTGACGTAATGGTTCTCACCGAAGCCATATCCATGTCTGCTACAAAGGTACTTTCTGATCAGCTAGCATTGACAGATGATGATTTGGTGGTCACTTCTGTTCTTACTAGGGTGGCGTCGGAGCAGCTGGCACTGAATGAAGGTGTAACCGTGTCTATAACCAAGGCAGCAATGGACGAGCAGCTTGCAATGGGCGATGAAGTTCAGAGGTCGGTAATCATTACAAGAACCCTGTCAGAAGAGATGGGACTGGACGATGCGGCAGCCAAGTCCATCTCTGTCACAATGGCTGAGCAGATGGAACTGGATGACGATACTGCCAGAAGCGTTGTGCAGTCGGTGACCTTGATAGAGCAATTTGAATTGATTGACGCGATGTCAAAGGCAGTAGAGATCGCGCTTTCAGAGCAGATGGAAATGACAGAGGAAGCTGCAAGGACTCTGGTTTCGATAAGAACATTGTCTGAGCAGGCCAACATGTCGGATGCCGTATCAAAGGCCCTTGCTGCAACCCTGTCAGATGAGATGAGCGTGAAGGACGATATCGCCAGGTCAGCAATCATCTCTAGAGCGGCAACAGAGATGCTTGTCGTGTCGGATAATCTATCAATGGCCGCGTCATTTGCACTGTCAGAGGACCTCGCCATCACGGAAACCACTAGCGTATCTATCGAAGCGTCAAGGCCAATGTCAGAGCAGCTTGGCGTCTCAGACACATTGTCCATGGCAATATCCAGATCAATGTCTGAGCAGATTGGCTTGAACGATTCGACTGGAAGGCTAGCCACGCACTCAAGGTCAATATCGGAGTCAATGGCGATCTCAGAGGCTGCAATAAAGGAAGCCATGGTAGAATTGATGGATCAGATAGTGGTTACAGATGCAATAGGATCAAGCTCGTCTGCGCCAACATCTGAGAGCCTATCAGTGTCTGAATCCATTGCGATCCACGTTTCGAAGGAAATAACAGAACAGACATCCCTATCTGAATCCATAGGAGGGTCTATATCTGCAACGGACCTGAGCGACAACGCTGCCCTATCGGATACGATTTCCACGGCTACTTCAAAGCAGGCACATGACCAGCTTGGAGTTGCAGAAAACATAACCATCGC
Source organism: Nitrososphaera sp. (assembly GCA_036381375.1). Taxonomy (GTDB): domain Archaea; phylum Thermoproteota; class Nitrososphaeria; order Nitrososphaerales; family Nitrososphaeraceae; genus Nitrososphaera. The sequence goes on from DASVCY010000051.1 coordinate 1,294, forward strand.
AGTAGCGACTGTGATTACCGAGGATCTTGCCGCGTCTGACTTCATTGCCGCAAGTACTACTGGAGAAGGGTCCTCCTTAGACCAAATGACCGTGGAAGAATCCATATCGATCACGGTGTCAAAACGGCTGTTTGACGGAATGACATTGTCTGACGCAGTCATGACTGCTGCAGGGCTACCTCCAATGACCGACTCACTTGGCATAACGGATACGCTCACCTCCTCGGTGGTCACCATCAGGGCAATATCGGACAGCATGGAGATTGCAGATTCTGTTCCAAGCTCACAGGGCATAATCGTTGCAATAGCAGAATTGATGGCAGTATCGGACAGCTTTGCCGACATCTCTGCGTCGCTTAATCTCAACCTTGCTCAGACGCTAGTTCTCGCACAGGGCTTTGCAACCGACTTCAGTGGCGTCTTCGAGCAGCCTGACAACGAAGAGATAGTCATTGGTGATAGTGTAGTGCTGGAGCTTGACACCATCGCCGTAGCTTCAGAATCTATGGCATTGCAGGACCATGTGTCTGCAACTGTTGAAAACCCTGGCCTCGGAATGGCAGAGTCGATGCAGACAAGCGACAGGGTGCGCATCCTTGTTGTACGCCCGCCACCTCCATCCCCACCCTCTGTGAGCACCATGCCAAACATAATGATCACCGAGACCGAGCACATCGACGAATTCGAGGACCTGACGAACCCGGTGCCGGCCGTTCCTGTTGCAGGAGAATGGGAAATCTCCAGTTTTGACGAGGAAGGCCTGGAGGAAATGCTTGGCGAGATTGGTATGACGACATATGACCTGAGCTTCGAAGCTGACAGCGACGACATCGAGCAACTGACCATTGTACTGCCGACATTCTGGGTGTCGTTGGAAGATGAATGGGCAGACGACGCGGCCTTCCTTACTCCAATGCTTTCAGACCTGCCTGCAGGCTCGCAGTTAATAGTGCCAGTGAATGTGAAGGAGAGCTTGGATGAAAACAGCAACAACCGCATGCCCAGCAACATGACGATCAACTTTACCACAGCACTAGATTCGACGAACTTCCTAATGCTAATCACGGTACTTGATGAGAACCCAGAAGCAGATATTGCGAAAGACCCTCCAAATGATTTGCCGGCGTTCTTTATCGACGTGACTGTAATCGGGGACTTTCCAGGGGTAAAGCCGGACTCGCCAGGGTTCTTTGAAGACCCGCCAAAGCTTACCTTCACAGTGTCTGAAGAGTGGGCAGTGGAGCAGAGCGTGGAAAGGGATCAGGACGGCTGGCCTATAATCGGACTGTTCCTTCTTGACGAGAGCGATGGCACTTGGATAGATCTGACTGAAAACCTGAGCAAGAATTCTGCGGGACAGGATACATACACGTTTACTGCAGCTCTGCCACACTTCTCTACCTACGTGGTCACTGCAAGAGCCACAACAAGTGTGGTAGAAGATGATGGTGAAGAAGAATCGTCAGAAGGAGGAGGAAGCCGCGGACCTGTAATCGTCAATCCGCCTGCAGAACCGGTCAATCCTCCAGACGATTCGGGCATCCCTGTTGAAGGCAAGATCGTGATAAAGGAGATCACCGAGTCGCTTGCATTCACAATAGTTCAGCAAAAGCCATTGCACCAGCGAGTGATAACCGTCAATAACGTGACGGTCGCAGTCAGCCTGACAGACCTGCAAGTTTCAGGAATCGGCACTGCGATTGCGACGCTGACCTTTGAAATCCACAACGGGAACGTCGCAGAGGAGCAGCTGATGCTCAGGTACTGGTATTCAGACCCGGCTACGGGACGGACAATCTATGAACGTGCGCATCAGGTGGTCATAGATGGCGGTGGTTCCGCCACTATGACATTCGGAGTGCCGTTCTATTCAGAAGGCGTCTTTGACCTCATGATAGGGGCCGAGTCTGACGATGGTACACTGGCATCGACAAGCATTGTGATCAATGTGCCCTGGTTGGCAATATACTTCTATGTGCTGGTGGCGGCGGCTGCGATAATCGTCTCCGCGTCGGTGTTCTACGTACTATTTGCCATGCGCAGGCGCCGTAGGTCCGACGACGAGGATGAGCTGCAATGACAGTCGCCAAGGCAGCAGGATATTCGCTCCTTCTGTCCTTGCTTTTCCTCTATATTTCACCAGCGCTCCAGGAACCTGCCGACGCTGCGGTGCTGGAAGTCGTGTCCCGGCGCTTTTCAGCAGGGTACATTCCTATTATTGGGAGCTATGTAGAGTATGAAGTCTCACTCGCAAATGTAGGAGCAGAGGCGATCGAAGACCGGTCGTTACACGTGATGGTTCTATCTGATGGCAACAAGACGCGGTCATACGCGTCGTATTCGGTGCGAGAGCTCAGACCCGGTGAAAGCAGGATGCTTTACCTCGGTCCGTTCAAGATCGAGGATGTAGGCAGACACCAGCTGCTTGCAGAAATGGACGGAGTCTCGCTTCAATACGAACAAGATTCGTTCATCAGTTATGGGCAGGAAGCGGTCCAGACAGTCCTCATTGCGATTCCATTGATAGCGGCTGGCGGCGGCGTGGTGGGCTTTTCTTTATACAAGAAGAGAAAGGCTGTGTGAAATTATTTTCGCCGACGCGCCGGCACAAATACAAGAAATAGCTTTTCTATGGTCGCCTTACCTTCAATGATGCCTGGCATCGAGTTCAAAATTGTCCGCCTCCTGATCACAGCATCTATGGTCTAGGCCAGATTATTCACTGAGGTGCGAAAGCGCGAGATGAGTGTTTTTTGTGGGTGCTCAGAGATATGGGCTGGAAAGCCGCGATAGAAAGTTTCCAAAGAATCATTCACACATACACATCTAACAACCACAAAAGTGGTTGAGGGGTCATCTTCTGGCCTTCCCGTGTAGCGCGAGAAAATAGCTGGGGCCGCCTAGGTTGTAAGTAGCGGGACCTTTGACGTACTTTCATAGCTATCCGTTATCAGCTCTGACATGCGCGAGTAGCAGTCGAGGAATTCTCTCCCTTTTTCCGTCGTCCTGTACACAAGAGCGCCGTCTGATACGTCCTGCGCAATAAGCCCCTTGCTAAGCAGCTGGTTCAGATAGTACAGTATCTGCTCGTAGCTAAGGTTCGCCCTGTACATGATGTGGGTCTTTTTTATGCCAGATGTAGAGAGGGCCAGAACATCCGCCATTATCTCGATCTTACCTCTGTTGTTCTTGCGTTCAGACATAGGATTGTCAAAGCTTTCCAAGTTATATTAGGGGGAGGGTGAAACTAGCACGCTGGAACGGTCGTTTCAGTTCCGCACAATCGGATTTGGCATCTAAAACAACGAACTGTTGTGCGACTTGCTGCCATACAGAAACAACAATTTCACGGGAATAAACTGACAAAAAAGGCGGTTACTGACCGCCCCTGCCTTTATTTTGGCCCTCGTTATTGCCGCTGTTTTCACGCGAATCAACGTCGCTTCCGGTGGTGGAGGTTCTTTCTCCATCATATCTGTCCAAGTCCTGTGCCTCGTTGATCGCTTGGTACGCCGCCGAGAGAGCACTTCTTGCAGAATCCAAGTCGTATGCTTGTATGCTGGCTCTGGCATTTGCGATAAGTGAGAGGGCTTCTTGCAGCTTGGCTTCAGCTTCAGCAGAGCTGGTGTCGTTAAGCAGCCTGAGGGCAGTTTTCTCGAATCGGTCTGCAGCCTCAATCAGCCTTCTTGCTGACTCTTTATCTGCTTGGCTGGTGCTGTTGGCATATGAGACAAGCTCTTGGTAACTTTCTTGGCGATCAACAAGCTTTGCCCGGATCTCGTCAAGCAGCATGCTTGCCTGCTCCAGGTTCAGAGACGCAGCCTCAAAGTCGCGTTCGTCAATCATCTGCCTTGCCTCTGACAGGAGCTGTGCGACAGCCTCAAAGTCCGTCTGCATGTCAGCCTCATTCTTCCCAGCCAGCTCAACCAGCCTGTAGTAGTATCGCTGGAGGATGTTGTATGTTCCAATGACGCCAGAATGGTCCGAATTTGCTGCTCTCTGCTCAGCAGTCTGCTCAAACCTTGCCACGTTCTCCTCAGAAAGGGCCGCCAGAACCTCACGAAAGTCTCTGAGGGCAAAGATCGAGTGCTTCTTTGCTTCCACGGCGTCC
>DASVCY010000052.1:0-15578 GCA_036381375.1 Nitrososphaera sp.
GGCATTCATGGGTGCTCTGGCATACGTAGTCAGAGTATACGCTAGGCTGGTGGAACTCGGTGCAGAAACACCTGCGAAGAACCCGTATGTGGCCGAGATGTACAAGCTAGCGCTCGAAGGCAAGCTGTACAGCAGGTCCATTCCCTAGGTATCAACAACTGCGAACGATGGGCGCGTGGGACGACCGAGATTATTTTTATTCACGCATGTGCCGGTCTCCCTCGCCCAACAAATTATCCGTATTCTATAGAGCCGCTGTTGAACACGATTTTCGAAAAACACTTCCATTACCATATTTCTGGCGAGAAAGCCCACAACCTTCGCACCAGATCAAAAAATTTTTTTCTGTGGAGATATGTATGATGATTCTTCCATGGCTTTCTGCTATGCGTGCATGTACACGCGTAATGAAAGCTTGCAGAGATGCACAACAGCCGTAGAGAGCGAAGAATATGGGAAGAAGGAAACTCGTCCTTTTGACCCCCTCCTCCACACAACTTCCCAAGGCATTTGCTGGCAGGGCCACCAGAATTATCAGCGTACGTGTACGTACGTGCATACATTCAGAAAGAGAGGCTTTGACACCCTGTAGAACGACTGAATTTTGATATACTGCACAGTAGTGAGAGTAGTCAAACAAAGAAGAGGCCTGCTGGTATCTACTAAATGTTAAAATACTCACAGGCAGTTAGGCATGACAGCTCGGGATGATGGGGAGGGTTACGCTTGGCCAGTCTGGAATTGTGGTGCAGCAGGGCGACGGCGCCACGATAGCACTCGACCCGTCCCATCCGGTTGATTGTGATTTCACTTTTGTTTCGCATGCCCATGTTGATCATCTGCATAAACGCGGCAAGAAAAAGATCAAAACGAGGATACTTGCTTCAAAAGAAACGACATTCATCGCCCATGCAAGAGGCTACGAAATCGCTGACGCAACCGAAGAGCATGATGGCTTTCAGCTAGTTGACACTGGCCACATCTTGGGCTCACGTGGCCTTCTGATAGGAGACGACGACGTCTACTACACCGGTGATATCTCTGTCAGAGAGCGGGCGTTCATGAAGGGCGCAAAGATGCCCCATGCAAAAACGTTGATAATTGAGTCTACTTTTGGCCGGCCTGAATATGTCTTTCCAGAAATTTCAGAAGTAACGCACAGGACAAACAAGATAATTTCCGAAATGTACGACCTTGGCAAGCCCGTGATTCTCATGGGCTATACGCTTGGCAAGGCACAGCTTTTGACAAAGCTGTTTGGTCACTGGGATCCGATAATCCATGATTCGGTACACAAGATAAACTCAGTCTACTCGGAGCTTGGAGTGGAGCTGTCAAGAAACACCACCATCACGCACTCCCAGGCTCAGGAAAAGGGACTCCTCTCAAGGAGGCCGTGGGTCATGGTTGCGCCGCTGATGTCCGACCGCAGCGCGTTTGTCAAAGAAATGAAAGACAAGTATGACGCGATCACGATCGGCTTTAGCGGCTGGGCAGTTGGCAGTCGGTACCGCTATATGATGGGGCTCGATTATGTAATGCCACTGTCGGACCACTGCGACTACAAAGAGCTGGTGATTGCAGTAAAGAAGTGCAGACCGGACAAAGTATACACATTCCACGGCTTCGCAGCAGAGTTTGCTGAGTCGCTGTGTGAAATGGGCTTTGATGCCGAGCCGATCAACAACAATAACAACGGCCACGCCAAAAAGGCGGAAAAGACCATCTCGCTCGACTCGTTCCGGTAGCTCTACTTTGGGCGCATCATTTCTCCTTGACGAATCCATCCATAGATCGCTTGCTTTTGCCTGCCCGGATATATTACGGCAGGTCGGTTATAGGTGACGTGCCTGACGATAACGTCATCGTCGCAAAGGGGCTCAGAAAATCCTTCAAAAAGCTCACCGTGCTTGACGGCATTGACTTTTCTGTCAAGCGCGGAACCGTCTTTGCGCTGCTCGGCCCAAATGGTGCGGGCAAGACAACCACCGTCAAGATACTCAGCACGTTGCTCCTGCCCGACGGCGGCCAAGTTCTGATAAATGGATTTGACGTGGTCAAGGATGCCGGCAAGGTGCATAGTATGATCGGCCTGACTGGTCAGTACGCAGCCATCGACGAATACTTGACTGGAAGGGAAAACCTGCACATGATAGGCCGGCTTTACCACCTGAGCCGCGCTGACGTCAGGCGACGCTCGCAGGACTTGCTGGAGCTGTTCGATCTTGTGGAAGCCTCTGACCGTCCAGTAAAGACATATTCTGGCGGCATGCGCCGGAGGCTGGATCTAGCTGTCAGCCTGATCGCATCTCCACCAATCATTTTCCTTGACGAGCCCACCACAGGACTCGACCCACGGAGCAGGCTGATCATGTGGGACATCATCAAGCAACTAGTTGCCGCAGGCACGACTATTCTGCTAACCACTCAGGACATGGACGAAGCTGACTTTCTGGCAGATAGGATCGTCGTTATTGATGGCGGAAAGATCATCGCAGAGGGTACGTCTGATGAGCTAAAGCAGCGCGTAGGTTCTGAGCGTCTTGAGGTAAAGATCGCCAGCGAGGACAGTTTTGAAGCAGCGAGAAGGGTCTTTGAAGGCGACGGTGCCTACCTTGACAGTCAGAAGCTGACCATAAGCCTTGCAACAGAGGGCGGGGTCAACCAGCTCAAGCAGGTCCTAAGCCGTCTAGACGAGGCGGGCGTTGGAGTCGAAAATGTGTCTTTCCGCCGCCCCACGCTTGATGATGTTTTCCTCACTCTCACCGGGCACACGACGGGGCAGCAGCCGTTGCCTGGCGGAAAGAGGCAAGAACAGGAGGGGCCCATGCAGTGACCGGTCGCCGTTCCTTCATCAGCGACGTCCATATCGAAAAGCGCGCAAGACTGTTCTGGGCGATCAGCGATTCAGCGGTACTTGCAAGGCGCAGCATCAAGCACATTATTAGGAGCCTTGACCAGCTCATGTCCGTAGCGCTCTTTCCGATCATGTTCTTCCTGTTGTTCCGGTACGTCATTGGCAGCGCGATAAACACTGGCGATCTGAGCTATGTGAACTTTTTAGTGGCCGGCATTCTGGTGCAGATGCTGGCGTTTGGCGCAAACTATACGACACTTAATCTGGCGATCGATCTGCAAAGGGGGATCATCGACCGGTTCCGTACGCTGCCAATTTTTCGCTCAGCGCTCTTGATAGGCCATGTTGGAGCAGATCTGTTCCGCAATGCGATCTCGGGGCTGATCATTCTCGGTGTCGCCTTTATCATTGGCTTCAATCCAGTTGCAGGCCCTGTCGAGTGGCTGCTGGTACTCGGCCTTGCGTTCCTCTTTTCACTTGCCATCTCATGGTTATCTGCGATCATGGGGTTGCTGGTCAAAAGCATGGAGGCAGCGCAGTGGACAGGCTTTATCGTCATTTTCCCGCTGACGTTTGTCAGCAGCGCATTTGTTCCGACCGACACCATGCCTGAAGCATTGCGGATCTTTGCCGAAAATCAGCCACTCACGCACGTCATCGAGGCAATACGTGCCTGGCTCGTAGGCACGCCGATCGGCAATTCGGGCCTCTTGGCATTCGGCTGGTGTCTTGGCATCATCGCTATTTCAATGCCAGTAGCGACTTGGCTATTTCATCGCAAAGCTCGTGGGTACGATAGCTAGATTGGATCAGGGATGGTTGCGCAAATTATGTCAACCTTTGGCTATCTCTCTGAAGTAGGATCTAGTTGTGGATAAAGTGCCAGCGGCCCATACAAGGCCAGCTGGAAACCCGCATATGTGCTCTTACTACTTTTTGTGCTCGTCTCTAAAGTAGGGGATTACTTTGTTGCCAAACAGCTCGATGTTTTTGAAGTATCCCTCTCCCCAGAAGCGTATGATAAAGTGGTTCGTTCCAGCCTTGATGAACCGCTCCAGCATGGCGATCACGTCGTCTGGCTTGCCGACGCCTATAGCAGTGCGAGCTACGCTGTCTGGTATCTTCAGGGCAGCACGCTTCATCTGTTCCATCAGCTCAGGCTTGTTCATGGCATATTCGGTAAAGTACTTGCGAAAATCAAATTCCGAGTCCTGATCGATGTTGTGAACCTTGAGAAGCTCAGGCTTGAAGAGACTCACCTTGACTGCGTTCTTCATTTTGTTCCACGCCTCTTCGCCATCATCAGTAAAGTAAATGTCAACATCGTTCGCAAACTGGAAGTTTGAAAGATCTCTGCCTAGCTTCTTGGCATGCTCGCGAATGACATTGGCGTGGTACTTGAAGAGCTCTGGCGTGTAGCCTATTGGGATCCAGCCGTCACCATAAGTGGCGCATAATTCAAGCGTCTTTGGCGCCCCTGCCGCGATATAGACTGGTGGCCTTGGCTTTCGGATGCTTTTTGCTTGGAGGCATGCATTGATCAGCTTGTAGTATTCGCCGTTGTAATTAACGCGGTGATCTGGGTCGGATTCAAAGAGCCGTTCAATGACCTCAAGCTGCTCCTTGAGCTTAGTCACCGGTTTTGAAAACTCGATGCCAAAATCGACGACGTTCTGGGCCTCTCCAGCACCAATACCGAGTATGCCCCTTCCCGAGGTTATACGGTCAAGCGTTATTGCAGAAAGCGCAATTGCAGATGGGTGTCTGCGGATTGCGTCGGTGACGCATGTTCCAAGCTCCACGTTCCTTGTAATGGCTCCAAGAGCTGCAAGCATGAGCCACGCATCATTGACGACAGCGTTCTTCCACTGTGGCACGTTTGAATGATCCATGGCCCATATTGAGTCATACCCCAGTCTGTCTGCCATCTGAGCGGCAGTCATGATCTGCTGTTCGTCCAGCCCAAGGCGGGCGACATTAAGCCCCTGTGTAAAGCCGAATTTCACCTTCAAAGTGCAAATCCTCCGAATACGAGATAGCCATCAATCCCCATTTTACACTAAACAATCCGGATGCTGTATTTTAAGTCTTTGAATGCCGGAACCGTTTTTCTCATGCCGGACTTGTCAATATAATATATTCAAACTGTCAACAGTGCTTGAATCACCATGTAAAATCTGAAGTGTGTAATTCCTCTCCAAATGCTTGGCAGCAAGGACGGCGTCGACGAACAATTCATGGGGATTATAGATGACCTTGTGGTCATGTCCGAGAACGACTCCGAACTTGCCGAGGGCCTCAAGTGGATCGATGCTCAATCGCAGAAGAACGGCATCACTTTTTACGAGATGGCCATGATGATCCTGAGAAAGCACGTGGCAGAGAGAAGGGCTAGGGACTGGCTGAGAAACAGGGTCAACCGGTGGTAGTAATAGCCGAGCGCACAGCCTTGTTTACTGCTTCTTGGATTCTTGGATCTGTTAGATCCGGTATCATGTTGAACGGGCTCAGCCTGTCCTTTGGTGGTACGAGGTCTGCCAGCGCATAGGCCACGTTGACGAGAAGCTGCTGGCTCACCTTGCGTATGCGATTGTCGAGGATTGCCCTCATAGTGAATGGAAACGCAAAGGAGTTGTTGGCCATGTTCTCAAACTTGTAGCTGCCAGTCGCTATCACCTTGGCCCCTGCCTTTAATGCCTCTTTTGGATGTATCTCCGGGTCCGGGTTTGAGAGCGGGAATGTTATCGGATCAGCATTCATAGCCTTTACCATCTGGGCCGTAATGAGGTTCTTGACCCCGTAGACGCCTATGAAGACATCCTTGCGTCTCGCTGCGTCTGCAAGCTTGGTGACGCCCTCTCTGGGTCTGGTTATCGAGGCAAGCTCTTGTTTGTATTTGTTCATTGTTTCTGGCGATCCCGGTCTTGAAATGACTCCTTGCGAGTCTGTGACTACTATGTCGCGTATGCCGACTGCATAGACGGTCTTGGCAATGCCGTATCCGGCAGAACCAGCACCTGCGACCACCACACTCGTATCTTCTGGATTTCTCTTTGTAAGGCGGCGTGCATTCAAAAGCGCCGCAAGTGTGACAGCGGCGGTGCTGTGCTGATCGTCGTGGAAAACAGATGTGTCAAGCTCATTTGTGAGCCTGTCCACTATTGTCAGAGCCCTTGAGGTCTCGATGTCTTCGGCGTTTATACCACCAAACACAGGAGCAATGTTCCCAACCGTCCTTACAATCTCGTCAGCATCAGTGGTCTGGAGGCATATTGGAAAAGCATCAACCTTACCAAACTCTACAGCAGAGACTTGACCTCAATCACAGGAAGCGCGGCCTCTCGTCCTAGCGATCCCCGGCCAAGCGTCCGTGTGCCGTCCGTCACTATGGCGACGTTATTCCAATTGTTCGTGTATTCAAAAACCTTTTGCCGGTCAGCTGCGATTTCCACGCAGACTTGGGCTACGCCCGGCGTGTAGGCATGCCAATGTCACGCGGCAACTTTGCAGTGACTTTGCTCCTAATTTCTATCTTGCCGCGCAGACGTTTGTGCAACTCGAGCGCTTCTTGTCCTAGGGTAACCTTTCGGGGATTACTAGATTTCCTTTTGCCTTTCTTCTGCTGCGACGATGCCATCCAATTATTGCTAGTGCTTTCGCCATACAGCCTCTTAAGAAGTGCGTTGCTGCTGTTGCTGCTGCTGCCGCCGCTGTTCCTGCCTACTCGAGATCGGAGTGTACTCACAGCCCATTGGCCCGCAGTACTTGCCCACATACACAGCCTTTGGCCGGTATAGCGCAGGCTTTGGTGCCGCTTCAGCAAACTTTTCTTCAATTACATGGGCTGACCATCCTGCTATCCTTGACACTGCAAATATGGGAGTGTTGAGATCCATCGGGATCCCCATGCTGTAGTAGAGCGACGCGCTGTAAAGGTCAACGTTCGGATAAATCACCTGTCCCTTGTTCTTTTTCATCCAATCTTGCGTTGCGTCTTCTACGCGCTTTGTTATTTCATACCACTTGTTGTTCTTTTCTCGCGACATCCTCGCCGACAGCCTTGCAAGGACGTCAGCTCGCGGGTCAGTCGTACGGTATACAGCGTGGCCCATTCCCATTATTCTGCCGCCAGATGCCAGTCTGTTTGAGACCCATTTGTCCACATTGGCAGTGTCCCCGATTTCGAGGAGCATTTTCATCACTTGGACATTTGCACCGCCGTGAAGCTCGCCAGAGAGAGCGCCGACTGCGCCGCTGATGCAGGCATACATGTGCGCCCGGGTTGATGCGATCTCGCGAGCGGCAAAAGTGGAAGCGTTAAAGCTGTGCTCTGCGTGGAGTATGAGACAAATATCCATCACCTTGGCTTCCTCCGCAGATGGCTCGACACCTCTCATCATATAGAGGAAATTCATGGCGTGCGACCCTTCCTCGAGCGGATCGACCACGTGCTTGCCGTTCCTTATCCTATTCCAAGCAGCCACAATGGCAGGTATCTTTGCGATAAGCGTAATTGCGCGCCTAATGTGCGCTTCCTTCGAATTGTCCTCGATGTTGAGGTCATAATCTGCAAGCTCGGAAATGCATGATTGAAGAACATCCATCGGCTGTGCGCGTTTTGGACGGATCTTCAGGCTTTTTATGAGCGGCTCTGGTATCCCACGGGCCTCTGCAAGCCTGCGCTTAAAGTCCGCAAGCTGCTCCGCGGTAGGGAGCTCGCCGAAAAGCAATAGGTACGTGGTCTCCTCATAGGTAGAGTGCTTTACGAGGTCGAGAATATCGTATCCCCTGTAGATCAGCTTGCCGTTCTCTCCATCGATAGAACATATCTTTGTGTCGGCAACTTCGATATTGCGAAGCCCGATGTTGCGTGCGTCCATTTATTGCTAACCGGGAATATAGCCTCGAATTTCTATATTAAAGTAATGTAGCGACTTGGGCGCAGCGTAACAATTCGAACATTTATTAAAAGACATGAGGTTGCCTTGTATCGTTGGGACGTAGAGGCATGACCTACCGCGACGCGGGGGTTGATGTGGGCAAGGTACGCGAGGCGCAAAAATCGATAAGCGACATAATATCTGCCACACACAGGCTTCCGCTGGGAGGAAAGGTGGTATCGGGATTTGGACATTATGCAGGGCTAATAAAGATGGGCTCCCAACTGGTTGCTCTTCACTCTGACGGCGTAGGGACCAAAGTGCTTGTTGCACAGCTCATGAACAAGTTCGACACTGTCGGGATCGATTGCGTCGCAATGAATGTAAATGACATCATTTGCGTAGGCGCGCAGCCTGTCGCCTTTATCGACTATATTGCTCTACGCCAGCCAAACGAATTGCTTTTGCAAGAAATAGCCCGGGGTTTGGTGGAAGGAGCAAGACAGTCGCAAATGGCTATCGTAGGCGGCGAGACTGCGATCCTGCCCGAAGTAATTGCAGGCGAGGAAAATGCATTCGACCTTGCAGGGATGGTCATGGGCGTCGTAAAGGGAAAGGCTGTGCTTGGCAGCGCAATAAAGCCAGGAGATGTCATCCTTGGAATCGAAAGCAGCGGGCTCCACTCTAACGGCTATACGCTTGCGCGCAAAGTCCTTCTGTCAAAATATTCCGTTGACGATAATGCAGACCACCTAGTCCAGACGGTAGGGGAGGAGCTCTTGGTCCCAACCAGGATTTATGTCAAGCCCGTGATGGAGATTCTGAAGAAAAAGATCGCAGTTCATGGTCTTGCAAACATTACAGGCGGCTCGTTTACCAAACTGCCGCGTCTCAACACAAAGGTGAGGTACGATCTTGACTCGCTGCCGGCGCCAACGGGCATATTCAAGCAGATACAAGTCGATGGCGAAATAGACATCAAGGAAATGTACCGTACGTTCAACATGGGCATAGGCTTTTGCGTCATTGCACCAAGGGCAAGCGCTGACGACATTATCGGCATTTTTGCAAAATACAAGATGCGCTGCAAGGCGGTTGGAAGTATAGAGAAAGGCAGAGGAGAAGTTGTGGCTACGATAGATGGCAAGAAAGAAGCGCTGTAAACAAAAATTAATATGCTTTCTTGGTTAATTGTCCAGAATTGCTTTCAGTCAGTGACAACGACAATCGTTACCAGCAAGCATGCAAGTTCATAGCGGAACAGATTGAGAGCAAGAATGTTCTATCAGTGAGACAGGCGCTCAAGGTTGTCAGAGAGGTTGCATCAAAATACCATCTGGACACAATGCCAAAGAACGAGCACATCATCCAGTACCTTCACGACAGACGCTACAGGCAACTTATGATGGTCAAGCCGGCCAAGACCGCGTCCGGTGTAGCCGTAATTGCGGTCATGCCCAAGCCGTACGAATGCCCGCACGGCAGGTGCACCTACTGCCCAGGCGGCATCGAATTCAACACACCACTCAGTTATACTGGTACAGAGCCAGCGACAAGGGCCGCTCAAAAGTTCAGCTACGATCCTTTCTTGCAGGTGCAGGGTAAGATCGAACAATTGCAGGCAAGGGGTCATGACACTGGCAAGGCCGAGATCGTCATCGTCGGCGGCACCTTTCCATTCATGCCAGCAGACTACCAGAGAGAGTTTGCAAAATCTTGCTATGATGCGCTGAATGGAAAAATATCAAAAAGTCTTGAACAGGCCACAGCCATTAATGAAACCGCCGAGAACCGGTGCGTCGGATTCACTGTAGAAACAAAGCCGGACTATTGCAAGGAGGAGCACATTGACCTCATGCTCGAGCTCGGCGTAACTAGGGTTGAAATCGGGGTCCAGTCATTGAGCAATAGCGTCTACAAGCTGGTGAACAGGGGTCACACACTTGATGATGTTGTTGACGCTTTCAGGATTGCTCGCGACGCAGGCTACAAGATAGTCGCGCACATGATGCCCGGCCTGCCAGGAAGCTCTCCTAGAAAAGATATTGAGGATTTCAGGCGCCTGTTTGAAGACGACGCGTTCAAGCCAGACATGCTAAAGATCTACCCGACTCTTGTACTGGAACATACCGGCCTATTCAAGATGCACCAGACCGGCAAGTACCACGCTTATTCCGACAGCGATCTGGCCGATGTTATAGTCGAAGTCAAGAAGATGGTTCCAGAATGGGTGCGCATAATGCGTGTCCAGCGCGAGATTGAGTCAAAGGATATCGTTGCAGGTCCCAGGAGCGGTAACCTCAGGCAGATCGTATTGCAAGAATTGAAGCGGCAGGGCTACACATGCAGGTGCATCAGGTGCAGGGAAACAGGATTGCAGAGAAAGTATCCTTCAGAAGATGAGGTGTCACTAAGGAGAACCGACTACTTCGCTTCCGGAGGGAAAGAAGTCTTTTTGTCATATGAAAGTCCAGATAACCATGACACAATACTTGGGTTCTTGCGGCTGCGCAAAGTGTCAAAGCCGCACAGAGCCGAGCTTGTAGGGAGTGCTATAGTGCGCGAGCTCCATGTCTATGGGCAAGCTGTGAGCGTCGGAACCAAGGAGGTCGGCACTAGCTACCAGCACAGAGGATATGGCACAAAACTGCTGCTCGAAGCCGAGCGCATTGCAAAGGATGAAATGGGCGTGGACAAGATTGCAGTCATTAGTGCAGTCGGGACAAGGCAGTATTACAAAAAGCTTGGCTATGTTCGGGACGGCCCGTACGTTTCAAAGGTGTTGTCGTAAATGGTTGAAGAAATCATTGGCAAGGGTACATGGATAGACAAGATCGCAGACACCATAATAAAAAGGGAGAGAAAGCTGGGCCGTAGTCTCGACTTGATAAGGGTGGAGAGCGGTCTTGGAGCGTCTGGCATACCTCACATTGGCAGCATGGGCGATGCAGTGAGGGCTTATGGAATCGCCCTTGCCCTCCAGAATTTTGGCTTCAAGTCGGAGCTTATTGCATATTCTGATGACATGGACGGGCTGCGAAAGATTCCTCACGGTCTGCCGGACTGGCTACAAGAGCACATTGCCCGTCCGGTGTCAAGCATTCCAGACCCGTTTGGCAGCTGTCACGCCTCCTATGGCGCTCATATGAGTAGCCTACTGCTTGATGGTCTTGACAAGGCCGGAATAAAATACAGGTTTCAGAGCGGAAGGGAAGCCTACAAGCAAGGGTTACTGGTCAAGCAGATTGATACTATTTTGAGGAACAGTAGTAAGCTAGGTCAAAAGATAGCAGAGTTTGTTGGTCAGGACAAGTACATCGAAGTTCTACCTTATTTCCCAGTATGCCAGAGTTGCGGCCGGCTCTATACGGCTATTGCACAGAAATACCTGCCAGACGAAAAGAAAGTGACGTATGCATGTTCTGGCAGCAGAATAGGCAAGGCAGATGTCAAAGGATGCGGACACGAGGGTGAGGCCGATATCACAAAAGGTGAGGGGAAGCTTGCATGGAAGGTCGAGTTCGGTGCAAGGTGGCAGGCTTTGGATATACGCTTTGAGGCATATGGCAAAGACATTATGGACTCGGTCAGGGTGAATGATTGGGTGGCAGATGAGATCCTTGGATATGCACACCCTATGCATGTAAAATATGAAATGTTCCTAGACAAGTCCGGTAAAAAGATCAGCAAGTCTGCCGGCAACGTGCTGACACCGCAGATGTGGATGCGTTATGGTACGCCAGAATCTATACTGCTTTTGCTTTTCAAGCGCATAACTGGGACTCGCCATGTGGGTCTGGACGACGTGCCAGCGCTCATGGATGAATACGACTATTACGAAGATGTGTACTTTGGTAAGATAAAAGAAGATAACCAAGCAAAGCTGACAAAGATAAAGGGCATCTACGAATACATCAACAAGCTCAATCCCCCAAAGCAGCAGCCTAGTCCACATGTGCTCTACAGGTTCATAGCACAGCAGGCATCAATATTTCCGCCCGGTGAAGACAGGGATGAAAAAGTGTTCAACAGGCTTGTCAAGTATGGGATGGTTAAGGAAAAGACCGAGGGCCTGATGCACAAGATCAGACTTGCCTCCAACTGGGCAGACGACAACAAGCAAGATGAAAAATTTGAAGTGGAGCTTTCCGATTCACAAAGGAAGGCGGTGCAGGAGCTCATCGAAGCGATTGCGCCATTTGCAGGCATGCCAGATGCCGGTGACAACGCCAAGAACTTGCAGTCCAAGGTTTTTGACGTGGCAAGAAACAATGGCATGGAGCCAAAGGAATTGTTTACTCTGCTTTACCGGATGTTTCTCAACGCTGACAGAGGTCCGAGGATAGGCAACTATTTTCTGGATCTAGGTGTCGACAGAGCGACAGCAGTCCTCAAAAGGTATCTGTGATCCAATCTGCTTATATACCAAAGATTGCTAAGATTCTGTTAAGCCTTGAACCGCAAGTTTGCAGACAAACCCCCGACGATAGTGGTGCAAGGGTCGTGTCTTGACTTTGAAAAAGAACGGCCCAAGATAATGGAGTTCATAGGAGCGCTTGAATGGGGAGTGCATGAAAAAGGCAAGATCGAGTGCTCTTCTGACGGCAAGAAGGCCCTTGGCTGGGACTTTTTCCACATCTATTTCGATCCTGACTTTGTGGGAAAGTTGCTGGATTTGTATCCTGAAATACTAAAGCAAGAAGGCAACGACATCGAGCAGTGCTTTGTTCTTTGGCTTAGCAAGAAGATGAAAAAGTCCAAGCTTGAATACTTTTTGAAGCTTAAAGATGTCCCGCATGAGGTGACCATGGGCTTTCGCCTCAACCCTGAGAATTACCGCGACGACAGTGAGCTCGAAAAGCTGCGCTGAGATAGACAACGTTTCCAGTATGGGCGTGGATGGGATAATATTTGATCTAGATGGCGTTCTGGTCGACTCTATGCCTACCCACTTCCAAGCATGGAAGAAAGCCTTTGCAAAGATAACTGGGCTTCAGGTAACCGAGCGGGATATCTACCTCCTTGAAGGTATGCGTGGGGTGGAGCTTGTAGAAAAGATATTTGAGCAAAAGAATTATTCTGATCACTCGGCTGTTCGCAAGGTGCTAGACGAAAAATCTCGCATATTCAAATCGATCAGGAGCTCGGAGCCGTTTGAGGGTGTCAGGGAAATGATCAGCGATCTAAAATGCGCCAAGGCAGTAGTTAGCGGCTCGACGAGAGATGATGTAGAGACCATCCTCGAAGAGGCATTTGGCAAAGACAAATTCGACGCAGTAATAACTGCTGACGACATAGCGAAGGGTAAACCGGACCCGTCTGCATTCCTTGAAGCCTTGGAAAGGATCAAGGTCATGCCAGAAGATGCAATAGTGGTTGAAAACTCACCCCTTGGAGCAAAGGCTGCGAACAACGCGGGCATACTGTGCTACGTGGCGCTCAACAATACTCCGCTTGACAGATCAGACTTTGCAGGGATAATATCACGGGAGAGAATATTTGAAAGAACGAGCCAGCTTCGAGAGGTGCTATGCAAATGAAAGTAATGATATTCTCTCACGAGTCTGACCTTGACGGTCTGTACTCTGCCACGATTGGCCTGATCCGCTATCCCCAAGCTATGACGATCTTTCTGGGTTACGGGCTGGAAAATTTCCAGAAGCTAGGCAACTTTATCTATTCTGCAACGCACTATTCGCCTGAGCGCGGCCTGATAACCATTGCCGACCTTGGACTGAATGACGATCTGATAGAAACGTGCAAGCAGATATTTTCAGACGCAGTCAGAAATGGTTGGAAGATAATGTGGATTGACCATCACCCATGGTCTCAACAAGCCATCGAGGCTGTCAAACCCTTTGTCGAAATCGTGCTTGATGCTTCTGGGAAAAAGTGCGCAGCCGACCTGATGTACGAAACGTTCTTGCCGGGCAATATACTGGCCGGAAAGCTCGCTAGCATGGCGCACACAATGGACTTTTTCACAAAGGATCAGTATCTGACCCCGATATCAGAGCTGATACGATACTACCAGACGTTTCCCAATTTCTATGAAAGATTATCACAGCTTGCAAGAAAGTCTGCGAATGGCATACTGTGGGATACCGAGATGCAGAGCGATTACAACGATTATTCTCGCCTCAGGGACGAGGCCAAGGCCCAGGTATTTGCAACAATGCAGGTTAGATCCGTAGGCAGGTTCAAAGTGGCATACGTGCAGTCTTCGCCATATCTGCAGAACAGCCTCTTCTCTGAAGAGGTATTTGCCAAGACCAGTGCAGACCTTGTCATGTTTTACAGTGCTAAGGGTAAGGTGAGCATACGGCGCAATAATGATGCGATTTCCTGTCGGGATGTTGCGGCAAACCTGCCAGACGGCGGAGGGCATGCATATGCTGCTGGAGCGGTCTTCAGGAGCGATCCTGTAAATAAAGCTGCAGTAATTTCAGAGCTTGAAGCCGCAGTCACAAAGGCCCTGATGATGACTAGTCAACTTTAAAAGAATACGCGCCAAAATATATTGGCATGATAAAGGGCAAGGTCGCAATGGTCACGGGTGCAGGTGGAGGGGTCGGCAAAGCCATCTCAAAGAGACTCAGTTCTGAAGGATGCAAGGTAGTACTCCTTGGGAGAGACAAGACGAAGCTGCAAAAAACCGAGGCTGAAATTGGCGACAAAAACAACACCATGATAGTGATGGCAGACATCACAAAAGAAGCCGAGGTTCTCAGCGCTGTCGACCAGACCATAAACTCGTTTGACAAGATAGACATTCTAGTAAACAACGCTGGAACGATAAACGACCCCGAACAGTTCCACAAAATGACGGACGACCAGTGGGAAGACCTTGTGCAGACCAACCTCATTGGCACCTTCAGGATGACAAAGGCCGTGATCCCGATCATGATGAAAAATGGAGGTGGCAGCATTGTCAATATTTCATCAGTTCTCGGAATCAGGTCGATACCGAAGGTGCCGCTGTCAGTATATGGTGCCACGAAGGCAGGAGTGATAATGTTCACAAGGAGCATAGCGGTAGAGTACGGCCAGTACAAGATCCGCTGCAACTGCGTTGCGCCTTCCACTATCCGGAGCTCACTTATCGAGCCATACCTTCAGGACGAGGAAGCAAAAAGGGTACTCGAGTCGACATTTCCGCTGCGCAAGATCGGCGAGCCAGAAGACATTGCAGGCGCAGTTGCGTACCTCTGCTCTGACGACTCTAAATGGGTCACCGGCACAGTCCTGATGGTCGACGGGGGAGTATCTGCAAAACAGTAGGTAAACAAGCGAATCCTCTCCTACTTTCTCATACTTTTGATCTTGTGAACAATCTTGCCGCCAGATTTTGCTGTTTTCAGCGCCTTTACCAGCTTCATGAATTTTAGTGGCATGAATACGGGAATTAGGATCGCCAGAACAATATCTAACCAATGGATTCTAACAAGCGCCTTCCAATCGTTGTCTAATTTTCGGTATTTGACATAGATGTCAGCTGCCAGCAGGACAAAGATGACCCAAGGCAGAAAATCAAAATAGGGTTCAGCTTCGTGAGGAAGCTGAATAATTGCTCCTTCAAATCCAAAATACGTCATCTCAAAAGCCAGGACGCCAATAAGAAAAATCATGAGCAGGCTTACTATGACGATATCTAGAACCTTAGCGACAGCATACAGTGATGACGGCGTTGTCATAGGCGAAGGCACAAGAAATTCAAAGTAATTGATGAATCTGCAATTAAATATGTGTATCCAACAAGAAGTCCAATCATTGTACGGCGATTCCTTCCATAGAACAGCTTGAAACCATTATGGGAATTGTTGTGTACAAAATATTTTAAA
>DASVCY010000053.1:0-3182 GCA_036381375.1 Nitrososphaera sp.
TTTATGGAATAGAGAACGCCGATCCAGCAATCAAAGGCATTCTGTAGCCCTGCTTCTGCTTCTCCCTCTTCTTTTTCTTCAAGACTTCCCTGATCAGCCCATGGTGTCATTCACACGCCGACATAGAGTTTGTTCTGGTAAAAGTAGTCGATATAGCGATGAGTTATTCGACAAACCACTCTATCGGTTCTAAGCGTACCTGGGTGGCTGCTTGAGCGCATGACTTCGGTCTTGTAGGTTACTACTTTATGCGCAATTCTTCTATGTCTGAAGATTTATTTATCTTGCATCGATGCTATGAATCCGTTATGGCCACAGCCAGGGATAAGACGATAATCGAGGTTACAGTGGTAGGTCCTGACAGAAAAGGCGTCGTTGCAGATATCACTAACTTTATCTTCAAGAACGGAGGCAACATCGAAAAGATAAACCAGAATGTCGTCCGGGGGCTCTTTGGCATGCAGCTAGAAGCATCATTTGCACAGATCGGCAGAAAGCAACTCGATGACGGGCTAAAACAGCTAGCAAGAAGACTGAATATGGAGATTAAGGTCCACTATCAGGAGCCAGACAGGCTGCAGAACATGGCCATATTTGTCAGCAAGGAACCTCATTGCATAGAAAGGCTACTTGAGGCAAGGAAAAAGGGCGAGATAAAGGCAAACATTCCGGTTATAATCGGAAGCGACAACACGCTGAAGTCAATAGCTGATTCGGCAGGCATACCATTTCACGCGGTGGTTCATACCGATCAGGCCAAGGCCGAAAAAAAGATCTTGGGGCTTATCGACCAATATAACATTGACTTGATAGTCCTAGCAAGATACATGCGCATCTTGACTCCAAACTTTGTGTGGCGCTATCCCAACAGGATAATTAATATCCACCCATCGCTTTTGCCTGCGTTCCCTGGCGCGTACGCGTATGTACAAGCCTACGAACGCGGTGCAAAGATCGTTGGCTGCACTGCCCATTTCGTGACAGAAGATCTTGACCAAGGTCCGATAATAAGCCAAGAATCGTTCAAGGTGTCAAACAACGACACCTTGGACACTATCAAGAGGAAAGGGCAGGAAATGGAGGCAGCCACACTGCTTGAAGCCGTCAGGCTATATTTAGAAAACAAGCTCGAAGTATACTGGGGCAAGGTATACATCAAAGGCGAGGATGGCGCGAAGACCAAAAAGTAGTTAATCTGGCAGGCGCCGTTTTTCATACATAATATATATGTCGATACCGGTGTTTGGCATGAGCGAGCGAGATTTTAGAGCGGCGCTCAAGAAAAAGATCAGACGAGCGATAATCCCAGTAGGTTCCCTTGAGCAGCACGGAATGCATCTTCCAGTGTCGACAGACTCGCTCATTGTAGAATATGTTGCACGGATGGCCGCAGAAGAGATCGGGGCATTTGTCCTACCAGTAGTATCCTATGGCGTTTCATTCGAGCATAAGCCCATGTTCAATGTTTCACTCCGCAATTCTACACTTTCGAATATGCTCTGCGATATGTG
Source organism: Nitrososphaera sp. (assembly GCA_036381375.1). Lineage (GTDB taxonomy): Archaea > Thermoproteota > Nitrososphaeria > Nitrososphaerales > Nitrososphaeraceae > Nitrososphaera. The sequence goes on from DASVCY010000053.1 coordinate 1,512, forward strand.
TATGTCGCTTGGGGAAATTAATGTAAAGGAGATAGTAATTCTGAACGGCCACCATGGCAACATGGGCGCGCTTCAATACATTGCACAAGAACTGTATGGCAAGCTTCCAAAGGGGGTGAGCGTGCACACCATCCATTATTGGCACATGATAAAGAAAGAGTTTGATCATGCCGGCGAAGTTGAAACTTCACTTGTGCTTGCTATCGCGCCTGAGCTTGTCAGGATGAATCTTGCGGCGCCAAATTCAAAGAAACTGTCAAAGTCAAAAGCTGCTTATAACAGCATCGCCAATGCCCCTGGCTCGTTTCCCAAGATAACAGGCAATGGTGTATGGGGTGACCCAAGGAACGCTACGGCTGCAAAAGGTGAAAAGCTGATCCAAGAAATCATTGCCGGCCTTGCCAAGACAATTCGGGAGTTCGGGTGAAAATAATGTGCGCTACTCCAGTTTAACTTTAATATATGCCTACATTGCGCTCTACCTGTAGAGATAGATATATGTCTGTAGATATGGCAGTGAAGGTTCTTGATGAGAGCCTTGGAAAAGTCGTGCTTATCAAATTGAAGGGTGGAAAAGTGATCAGGGGAAACCTCCATGGCTTTGACCAGCACATGAACCTGTTGCTCGAAGACTCTGTCGAAATCCTCGAGGAGGGCAAATCTAACGATCTTGGCACCATTGTTGTCAGAGGCGACAACGTGGTCATAATCTCGCCGCCACCAAAGTAGTTTCAAAGGGGAGAATTTGAGAAATGACGAAAGGCACTACTTCGATGGGGAAGTTCACCCGCAAAAAGACGCACATACGTTGCAGAAGGTGCGGCCACAACTCGTTCCACAAACGTGGCAAGCAATGCTCAAAGTGCGGATATCCCGACCCAAAGATGCGAAAGTATTCTTGGATTAAGCGGCAGGTCATCTGATACAAACAGAAAGCTTTTCTTCTAGCGTCTACAAAGGCAAATTATACAATGTCCGCGGAAATTGCGGTTATCGCCGGCAGCTCTGTTGCAGGTGCGATATCCGCTGCATTCATTGAAAGAATGGCCCGTGCTAGAGCTGTAGGCAAAAAACCACCAAGGCCGTCGTCAAATACGGCCCGAACAGAGCTGGTTTCTCTGCTGTTTGAGAAGAATCTCGTGGCGGAGGCCATTACCCGCGTTTATGAGGCGTCGCAAGAAGGTCGCATAGACAGGCTAGAGCGCGATAGGTTGTTGCTAAAGTACAAGCAACAGCTCGATTCTCTTAACCAAAGGATGGCGGTGGTGCAGCCGGTGGCAGACTTTGTAGACATGACTGAACTTCGGAACAACCTTGTATCGTTGCTTGAGAACAAGATTTCTGCGCTGGATCAAAAGCTGCTGGAGATGAGATCTTCTGCGGGCTTCAAGCACCAGCAGCACCAGGACGATGCAGTCGATGCAAAGGTTCAAAGGATAATTTCCGAAACTTCAAAAGTCCAGCCGTCGTCTATTGAGCAGCGGCCATTCAAGGCAGAGGAGAAGAGCATCGATGAGTTGCAGAAAGAGATAATACAGGCTCTTCAGCGCCTTGAGCAAGTCGAGATTGACAAAGATTAGATTAGAGTACTACTGTAAATGCCTCTGGCAATACCTGAAATGCCACCGGCAGGATTCTAATAGGTTGGCCATCTGTATTGACCCTCATATC
>DASVCY010000054.1:0-2151 GCA_036381375.1 Nitrososphaera sp.
GTCAGGAGGATTCCAGTTGAGGTGTTCTAGCACTCTGTAGACAATGGTCTTTTGGCCCTCAAGGCGAAATGGATTCACGGAATTGACGGTGTAGCCGCCTGTTTCCTTGGCATTTTTGAGCGATGCAGAGAGAGCATCGTCAAAGTTCCCTTCCACTTGGATCACCTGTGCGCCAAACTGGAAGGCTTGCCCAAGCTTACCGGGTGCAATTTCACCCTTTGGGATATAGACGTCGCATTCCATGTTTTCATTGGCGGCATACATTGCGGCAGAGGCAGATGTGTTACCCGTGGATGCACAGATTATCTTTTTCACTCCAAGCATCTTTGCGTGTGTAACGGCAGTAGACATGCCGTTATCCTTGAATGATCCAGATGGGTTATAGCCCTCAGGCTGGAGCAGGAATGAGTCGTGGTCCATGTCTGCGTACTCTGCGGCCTTGCTCATCTTGTATGGCTTTGAGAGGCGACCTTCCGAGCCGTCAAGCGATACCAACACACGAGCGCATTCTTCGAAACTTTCGGTATCAATATTTGCAAAATTGATCAGGTCGCGGAAACGCCACACGCCGCTTTCATTGTATATGTTGCCCCCATGATTGCGCCGCTGGTAAAACGTTTCAACAAGATCGCGACTCGGTTTCTTGCTGTATTTTATGTCAAGAAGCGAGCCGCAGGAACATCGGTAAATGTCATTGTTAATTCCATAAGTCAAACCGCATGAAGGATTAATGCATTTCTTGATGGCATGGGCGTCCATATATATTGAGAGACGCTTGCGATTGTTATTTAGATGTTTTCTAGATGTATTACTTCTTGGCAGTCTTCTCATACATCTTTAGAAGCTGCTGTATGACACCGTCCATGTCATCCTCCCTTACTTCCGGAGTAACAGCATGTTTGAGGAGGTTGCTTACCGTGCTAGAGATTTCGGAGCTCACTTCGTCAAAGCTGTCCATGTCGTTATAGCTCTGCTGATAAAGCCTGCGCAACCGCATAGCGTACATCTGGGTCTGCTCATTGATAGTGACGCTGTAACTGCGATTGTTGACCTTTATCTTCTCCTTGATCATCTCTACAAATTACCCCGGCTTGCAGCCTTTAAAAAACTTGTCTGAGCGACAAGGTTTGCTGTAGCTATGAGAGTACTCCAACGCATGTAACCGCGGACCCTTGTTACCGTGGTTACTTGCTTCTAAAGCACATTGGCGCTTTTAGTTCTATGCCGTCATGATGGCGGCTAGGTAATAGTATGCCGTTTGATAGCAAGTGGGTAAAGCCGCAAGGAGAAAGTGTTGGCCACAGGCTGCTTGAGGGTATTAAGCCTCAAACACCGCTGAAGCCAAGAATAGAAGAAGCGCAGAAAAAGCTGCAAATGCAGATCGCAAAACTGGATGCAATATCAGCAAGGATGCAGGAAAAAGATCAGGTGATCTTCAAGCGCATAGTGCTTGCGATGCAAAGTCATGATGCTTCGCATGCACGAGTCCTGTCAGGAGAGCTGTCACAAATACGGAAAATGAACAAAATGGTGACATCTGCAAAGCTGGCACTAGAACAAATACAACTTAGGCTGAACACCATTACAGAACTTGGTGACGTAGTTGTAACGCTGAGTCCGGCAATGTCTGTGATAAAGGGATTGCAAGGAGGACTTTCAGGAATGATGCCCGAAGCAGATCAGTCATTCGGCCAGATATCAGAACTGCTTGGAAGCATCATTACAGATTCGGGACAGATACCAACCAACGAGATAGGAACTGTCACTGGCTTCAACGAAGACACGGCAAGGATAATGGAAGAAGCGAGCGCAGTCGTAGAGATGAACATGAAGAACAAGTTCCCAGACCTTCCGTCTACAACAGCAAGCCAGTCTGTAAAGAACCTAGAAGCGACAGGCTACTAGCCTGCGTATTTTCTTTCTTATTTCTCATTTGCAATTTTTCTGACTTGTTTTTTTATTCTTGATATAGTCGGGTAGCTGTAGCCTTTTTCTCTGTAAGTTTTTATCATTGCCTTCCAGTTATTGAGGCGCCACTTCGCCTGGTCGGCACTCAGGAGGTGCGTCTCCCTCTTCACCATGCTCTTTCGACCAGGCATAAGGTAGCCGCCACTCTCCGCAGCATGACGGTTGTACGCAAACCGCAGGCCA
>DASVCY010000055.1:0-6634 GCA_036381375.1 Nitrososphaera sp.
CGTTTTTGCAAAGGATCAGGAAAAGGACAGCCAGAACCAGTCCACCCACCGCCTGTTGCGTCTTGACGAGAAACACATGGCAATAAGGATGGTGGAGGGCAGACATTTACACAAGTGCTTTACCTATGCCAAGGATCACGGCGAAGATCTAAAGGTCGCAATAGCGGTGGGCGTTCACCCAGCGGTAAGTATTGCAGCTGCATACCAAGCTGCATACGGGGTCGACGAGATGTTGATCGCCAATTCTCTGCTTGAAGGTAAGCTTTCGCTCACAAAGACCAACTACTCGCAGATGTATGTACCAACGCATGCAGAGATTGTTATTGAAGGCAGGATTCTGAAGGACAGGACGCACGAGGAGTGGATGGTAGAGATGCTCCGTACTTACGATTTCAAACGAAAGCAGCCCGTACTTGAAATAGAAAAAATAAGATTCCGCGACGATGCAATCTACCACGACATACTGCCAGGGTACGCCGAGCACCGGCTCCTGATGGGCCTGCCGGTGGAGGCAAAGATGTTCGATTACATCAAGAACGCCGTTCCCACAACTCAAGCAGTGCACCTCACAGACGGTGGCAGCAACTGGCTGTCTGCCGTGATTCAGATAAAAAAGAGGCTTGAAGGCGAGCCCAAAAACGCCATTATGGCCGCATTCTCTGCCCATCCTTCGCTCAAGATAGCGACCGTGGTAGATGCCGACATCGACCCGACCGATCCAGTGGCTGTCGAATATGCCGTCACGACAAGGTCGCAGGCCGACAAGGACTTTATCATCATCCCAAACGCCAAGGGATCGAGCCTTGACCCATCAAGCGACCAGACCTACCTGCTAACGGCAAAGCTTGGAATCGATGCGACCGCTTCTCTTCTGAAGCCAAGGGAAGGATTCGAGATCGCCAAGATCCCGGGCGAAGAAAAGGTCAAGCTTTCAGACTATCTCTAGGTCAGGACAAGAGATTAAATAGCCTATGGTGCTAAGCCACTGGGATCATGAAGGCCAATAATTTTGCCATGAAAGACTGGCACCTTGAGCACGTGGAAAAGGTTATTGTCCGTTATGTGAAAGGCATCTCTCCGGATGCTTCTTCTTTTGAAAAACGAAATTATAAAAAATACAGCACGGTTTCAAGCTGCACCAAGCAGATTGAATATGACATCAAGCACGGGGTCACGATGGAAGAGGTCCTCAACGTGCTGCGCAGAATAAGACACGAGAAGCAGTTTAAAGACCTGCAAAGGAACCCGGAATCGCTTCAGCGCCTAGACGAGCTTGAAAGACAGATCTCGGCGCCAAGAAAAGTAGCAACCACGTGGTACTAGAAGATGAGCGAGTACCGCTTCACTGACGGAAACCTGATCATCCTCTACGCCGTGCACAGGGGCAAAGCTAGCGACGGCAGCGATGGCCTTCCCGATTACATCAAAGAGCGCGTAAAGCTTGGCCTGGAGACTTATGACAGGGTCATGAAGTCAAGGCCGGACAGTCACAAGACGATGGTCATTATAGTTGGAGAGCAGGGACCGGCAGAAAAGGTAAAGCAGGCTCTAATTCAGGGCGGAGTGAACCCGGACATTATTGCGATTGACACCGACTCGCAGAATATGGCCCAGACCATAAGCAGAGTCGCAGACATGATAAGGAGCAAGCCAAATCCCCCGTTCATCTATTTCATCGGCTCAGTATGGTTGCAGGACATTTTCAATTCCACAGTTATTTCAAAGCTCAAGGGCTACAGAACACAGTTTTACGGAGCGCTGGACCATCGACCGGTTGACGAAGTAGAGAAGGAAAAGGCGCTTGACGCGCCCAAGAAGGGCATGGAATACTACAAGCAGCAGGCCAAGAACAAGGCAGTCGACGTACTGCTGAACATCATCTTCCCGGAGTGAACTACCCGCCAATAAACAACAGATCAAAAAATTTTGTTAGCGATGTATGTTGATTCTTCCATAGTTTTCTGATATCCTTGCATTACCAGAAAAAAGGCAGCAGAGATGCACACCTGTAGAGGGCGAAAAATATGGGATGGAGGCCTTGTATCTGCAGGATGACAAGATTTTGATCTACTGTAAGCGGTGTGGGGTTTCTCTGCTTCCCGTACCCTTCTTCAGGCTAAGTTTTAATATCCTTGACAATGTCGCTTCTAATACAGCAAGAGCGGTCATCGTCTAGTTTGGTCTAGGACACTGGCCTTCCATGCATGTGTGCATAGAAAATACATGCGAAGACAGCCCGTAACCCGGGTTCAAATCCCGGTGACCGCACCTTCTTTTACCTTCTACTACAACTCAGAAGTGAACTGCCGTTCCTGGAATGTCGTTCCAGACTCTATTATCGCAATGCCTGTGATGCGCCAGCCGCTGATCTCTTCGCTATTGCTCAGGATCCTGTTGAAGAGATCCGCGCGGGCGTCCGAGTATTCCAGTGAGAACGTGTCACAGATTGTAATTGGCTGGTTCGTGAAGAGCGCCGGCCTGCCGTTTACGGGGATGTCCTCGTAGGATATCGTGTCCGATCCCACAGATTGGCCCTCTGCAAAGAGCTCGTAGTCGATCTTTGATGTCGTCAGTGTGAAGTCGCTTCGGTTTGTGACGTTGAGGCAGACCCGGAGGTCAAGCCTTTGCACATCCTGGCCGCCTGATGCAAGTGTGACCTCGCTTAGATCAAGCGACACGTCGTTTGGATCAAATGGCGTATAAACAATGACGGGATAGAATATGATCGTAAGGGCAACTGCCGCGATGGCACCAATGAGCGCCACCCTCCTCGGACCGATTATCAACTGACCCTAGCTGAATAGCAGAGCTGATTAAAACTTTTCTGGCAATTCTGCGCTGTTGCGAAATCTGAAATAGGCAGATCATGCTCGAAAAGCATGCGGCAGCAGGGCCGTAATTCGCAAATTTGGCGTCTGTTTTTCATACCCGAAAAAAAATCGTCATTTGCGAATGTTTGCAAGTCATGTAGCAAGGCAAGCGATGCAGCATCGATAATATACCGCGGAACGTCGCAAGATATGCTGATGGCGCTTGCCGAGAGCCTTGTCACGTGGGTGCACCTAGTTTGCGCTTCAATATGGGTCGGGGGCTCGCTCTTTATTGGAGTCGTCCTCGTGCCGGTTCTCAAGTCGCATACAAAGTCGCTTGAAGAGATGGTCGCGCTCATGATAAAAGTCGGCAGGCGGTTCAACAGGATAACTGTGCCGGCGTTTGGAATTCTGATTGCAACCGGCATCTACAACTCACGCGGATTCATTGGAGACCCAGGTGCGCTGCTTGATACGACCTACGGCACAATATTGTTTGTCAAGATAATGTTCGTGCTTGCAACGGTTGGCACGTATGTCGTACATGTACGCCTGCTAAATGCAGACATGGAGCGCAAAATATTGTCAGGCCAAGGCGGCAATCTCTACGTCCGGTCTGTCAGAAAAAAGATAATCATCATAGGAGAGCTCACCGTGATCCTCTCGATAATCATCCTGCTTCTGGCGGCCCTTCTTGACGGTGGGATTTAGCCTAGTCAACTACCCGCTGCTAAGCAGTAGATCAGAATCTTGTTATTGTGCAAAAATCTCTCTCCGTTTCTGACTGGATGTATGTACGAACACGTACGCTAATAATTCTGGTGACCGGCCAGCAAATGCCTTGGGAAGGTGTGTGGAGGAGGTAGTTAAAAGAACGAGTTTTTCGCTATCCTATATTCCACTCTATTTACAGGTGCGCGTCTCGGCCTCTTTTTTCGTGGTGTGTGTATACGGACGTCAGAAAGTTGTGCAACAATCATCATACATCACCAGCAAAATTTTTTGATCCGCTGTCAAGACAATGGTAGTCAACCTAGTTTATCGTGACAACATATGTATTGTCCTGTTGCCTCTTTATCTCGTACCTGCAGTCACCGGCGACCATCTGGCTTGCAACTCGCAGGTTGGTCCGCAGATGTTCAGTAACTCTTGCAATCCGGTATTTTGACCTCCCTTTAGCAAGCGCGAGTGGTAGCACCAGCATATCTGCAAGGAACGGATCGACCGGCACTTGCGCAAGTGCGCTCTCCAGAAAGCGATCGGCAGCCTCTGAGCCCACTGTCTCGGCCCTCTTGCCAAGCTCTCCAATCGAGTCGCCGCCGATGTGTGGCCCAAAGTCCGAAGCTGAATACACAAGTATGGACGAGCCTGGCGACACGGAAGTCTCTATGGAAGCCGAATAGTTGCTGCAGCGGATTCCCTTTTTCTCAAGTGAAAGAAGAGCAGACGAGACCTGCCGCTCGGCCACGTGCCGCGGGAGCTGGCAGCAGACGCTGGTTATCCGGGGCGCCACCTCTCTCAGAACCAGAAGGTCCAGCGTCCCCGGCTCTTTGCATGGCTCAATTACCGTTTTTACAATGCCTCCGCCCTTTGGATAGTAACCGCGTCTTATCACGTCACAGGAGAATTTTATCCCGATGCTGCGATAAGCATCTCCCACAACATAGCGGACATAGTCGATAGTCGGACTTGCCTTCACGTCAGTCCCGCCAGTTATCTCAATCTCCAGATTGTTGTTTGACAGTGAGACAGCGGGCACAACCGCCATCAATATCATCGGTATGCTCCCTGCCGTCCCGACATCCACCTTGAGAGAGCCCCCCTCGAACCTGTCTGACGGGAAGAACCTTATCCAGTCAGAGCCTACCTTCAGGTTCTCGATATTTGCATGAAAGAGGTCAGCGATCACCTTGATAGCAGTCAAGTGCTGTGGGCGCAGACCCGGGTTTGGCCTCTTGGCGCGAATGTTGACAACTTCGACAGGCGTGCCAGTTATCACAGAGAGTGAGACTGCGGTGCGCAGAATCTGGCCGCCGCCCTCCCCCTCCGACCCGTCTATTCGCACCATAGAGGAGGATGATGATGATGAAGCCAATCCGTCCTTACCGATTGCAACCTTGCCTAAAAAATATGTTTAAAATGCCATAAGGTGGCCGCTCTAGATCGGCAATTGTCTGAAAAAACAAGCGTTCTGAAACGTAGAACAAGATGTGGAACACGTTCTAAGAGCTAGGTTTACCTACCAAGCGCCATATTTAGATGGTAACGAAAATGTCAAACCAGAAAGCAAATCAACAACAAAAAAAGCTGGTCCTGCTCGCAGGTATACTTGCGGCAGCTTTGCTTGGCGCAACCATTGCCACGCAGGTACAAAGTGTTGCAGCCCAGGCGCAAAACGGCGAAGAAGACATGGACAATAAAGAGTGGTCGTCAACGGTGACCACTTCGGGCACCGCTACAACCACCGTAGACCCGGACAGGTTCTCGGTGACAGTCGGCGTTGAAACAAACGGCACGACGGCAGAAGAAGCCGTGTCGGCTAATGCAGACTTGGTTGCGCAGGTGATTGCGGCACTTAGAGATCTTGGAATAGCAGAGGAAAACATTACAACTAGCAGCTACAACGTCTACCCAGTTTACGAACACAGGGAAGCGGCAGATGCATGCATCATGATATATCCGCCGCCTCCTGAATGCCTGCCAAGGCAGGTGATCACGGGCTACAGAGCGTCCAGTAGCTTGACTGTCACGCTTGACGCAGACGGTCAGATCGATGCAGGTGAAGTTATTGACGCAGCAGTCGAAGGTGGTGCCAACACTGTCAGCGGCGCACACTATTTCCTGTCGGCTGAAATGCAGCATCAAGTCCGCGATCAGCTGATCGCTGACGCAATTGCAAACGCAAGGCACAGGGCAGACATAGCGGCAGAGGCATTAGGAATGGAAGTGTCAGGAGTAAAGTCGGTCAACCTTAACGACGTCTACTTCCCAGTCGTATACAGGGAAGCAGCTGCATTAGGCGCGGCTAGTTCGACGCAGATACTTCCAGGCCAGCAAGAAGTCTCCATGACTGTGAATGTAACCTACTTTATCCAGTAGGCGCAGGCGGGAGCAAAAAACATCCGACCACAATGGCAGGGAAAGAACAAAGATTCCCTCCCACCAATCCTTTTTCCTCTTTTCGCGATATATGTTTAAAATAGCCCTGACACCAGCATAGGACGTTGACCACCGGGCTTTTTATCGGCCGGTTCCAGCCATTCCACAAGGGCCACCTTGCGACTGTCAAGTTTGCACTTGGAAAAGTCGGCCAGCTTGTGATCGTCGTCGGCAGCGCGCAAAAGAGCCACGAACCCAGAAACCCATTTACTGCCGGCGAACGCATCAGGATGATAAAAGAGTCGCTTGACTCTGAAAAGGTCGGCCAGTCAAATATCCTGATAATCCCGGTGCCAGACATCGATGTGCATTCGCTATGGACTCGGCAGGTAGACATGCTGGTTCCGAAATACGATGTTGTGTTTGCAAACGACCCTTTCACACTATTGCTTTTCCGAGAAAGAGGTGTCAAGACGGTGGAGGCGCCGCTAGTCGAGCGCAGCGAGATGCAGGCGACCGAGATAAGGAGCAGGATGGCATCAGGAGGCAAGTGGCAACACCTCGTTCCGGCTCCTGTAGCCAGAATAATCGACGAAATAAACGGAATCGAACGGGTTAAAGCAATCGCCGAACACATGCGTCATTGAAAAAACATATTTTTAGCAGGATGCCTATAGAATAGCGTTGTTTGGCGGAAGGAAGACCAGTAACAGCAGCAGCGGCAG
>DASVCY010000056.1:0-8059 GCA_036381375.1 Nitrososphaera sp.
CGCCCCCAAAGATGCCCGCTAGCTCCCTTTTGATCTGTTGCAAAGAATATCGGTTAGGACTAGAAAGGTCGATACCGGACTCTTCTAGCGCCTCCAAAAGTGTTTCAGCGAACGACCTGCCGATTATTACTTGCAAGTTAAGGATGGCGTTCCTCAGCTCTGATGCCGGTATCGGATGGTTGTTGGTGCTGGAATCGCTAGCTTTCAAAACTGCTGCAGCCGGAACACCTAGTGTGGCTACCTAATTTAAAAGTAGTAGTGGCCATCTGGCTAATTCTAGTATAAGAATTATTCCACTTGGCATGATCTTCGGCAGTAGGCGAACAGGCACCTTGCCAGCTGGGAACCGGGGATGACGGTCGTTAATTTTGGGTTGCTTGTATCTCTATTGCTATCCGAACGACAATATTCGTAATCGAATAGGTTTTATTACAAACATGCATCAGAGATGCCACAAAAGATGATCGCATGCGGCTGTCGGTGCATTGTCTGCAAGAGCCAGCAGCTAACAAGCCGTTCTTTCGTGGCGCCCGACGGCTATGACGACATACACCATACGTGCAAATCGTGCGGCACCCACTTCAACCACCTTGACGGCGAGACGTATTCCAAGTGCGAGATCTGCAATTTTCCGTAACCGAACATTCTTGCTAGTACTCTACCTGTCTGTCAATTTCTTGTGGTACATGCTATTACACGGCCGGCCTTCGACCATCCTGACCTCTTTCATCTTTTTCTTGTCATAGATGGTCTGGAAAAATTTGTAGCATACCGGGCAGACTTCGATCATCCGATCACTTGAACGTCGGATGGGTTAAAAGTTTAGCTGCTGCGAAGCGGGTTTGCACAGTTGATTATATATTGCCGAAAATTGTCTTACTGGGGTTATGAGCCGCGCAGATCGATCAAAAATGTCCGCAGTGTTGGGGAGGCTGCTGCGATCTGGCAAGTGTGCTTGCGGCCACCAAAAGGACTATCATATCGGTGGCAAATACAAGTGCATGGTGGGAATCTGCCCGTGCCAAGGTTTTGAGAAGGTAACAGATTAGACTGAGCGTTGTGCTTACACAGATGGATGATAACACTTTCCCGGCAGATTCTTGCTGCTGGCCACCTGCGCATTTGACAATTGCAGCTGCGGTCACTTCTCCTGCGATCACCTATTCCGCGATGCGCTCTCTGTCCATGCTGACTTGCGCTCATATTGACGAGTGGATGCGAGGTGTGTACCTTGCCATTCTGCCTTCCATTCTGCCCGTGATGTCGTCATGTTTTCACAGCTGTCAGGAACCCAATTTTTCGCTGTATATTGGTGTGGACCTCCACCTCTCCCTCAAACCGCGGATGGGAGGCTCTTCCGCAATGTTATTTCTTCGATTCTTTCCAAGTACTGCCTGAACGATTTTGATACAAGAAAAACTGCCTCCACTTGCCATCAATCACTTTGTCTGGCCTGCCTTTGGTACTTATCCAATGATTCAACCCATCTTACACATCCTTTTACTCCTCTTCCTTTCAGTTCATTTATTGCCACCCTTCCAATACACGCAGTCTTCAAAATAGAGCTACGACGTGTAGTTCCTTTTTGTGTGCAAATTATATACAGGTAGAATTGTCGGAGGGTGCCCATCCGTGAATCACCAGCTGACACAAGTAATAATTGGTATTATCCTACTTGGGGACTGCTTCGGGGAAGCAAGAAGCCCACTAATAAATTCGTGCCTAGTTCGCTCGATGAGGCTGATTAGTGTCTCTTCCATTTCTGATGACGCTGTCAGAAGTGCTACCCGTGTCGGTATTCGGTTCTGTTGCCTGTGTGTATGTGCAAGTACAGAATCTAGGCCCTTTTCTTGGACGTTTCTTCTTCTGGTTGTGAAGTCGTCTCAGCCGGAGGTGCTTCCGCCGCTCCTTTTGCGGTTTCCGGCTCTTTCTCTTCTGCAGCGGGGGCTTCGGCAGGAGCCGCCGGTGCGTCTTCATAGAGGGAAACGGTTACGACGCCATCTTCATCCTTGACCATCTTTACCCTGACCTTCCTAGGCGGATTTGTTTTGCCTCTAGCCCAGATCTGGCGGTTGAGATCCTGCTCAAGCTTGACCTCGTCGCTCTTCATATGCTTTGATGCGAACTCGCGAATCATGTTGACGGCTCTGTCTGTGCGCTTGTGCTGTGGAGTGATCCACGCCTTTCCAAGGTTGATAGTATAAACGCGTGTAAGATTTTCTTCAACTGTTGCCATTTTCTATATCACATCATCCTACATTGACGTCAGACCTGCGCCAAAGCCTGCGCTTGGGGTTGGTTCTGACCTTCCTGTTCGTCCTGATGACTACCCATGTGGGCACAGGACGGTTTTGCCTCGCGCGCTTCATTAAGCGCTTCTTGCGTGAAGTGTTTTTTCGGGCAGCCATATACGAACCTAGCATTGACTTTTTCCGCTTTTTAAGTGTTGGCGTATCAAGTGCCTACGTTTGACCAGCCCCACGGCTGAACAGTGGATCAAAATTTTGTCCTAGGGATCTAGGTTCGCTGCTTTCGGGTGAGTCGTCAAGGTTAATACCACCTCCTGTCAACTATAATCATGAAGAGCAAGATTATTGTCGAGCCGCCGGGCCCAGCCGCAATGCGCATAATAGACACAATGAAAAGGAATTGTTATGACTCGACTTTTACCTACCCGCTAGTGATAGCAGATGGCAGCGGTTCGTTTCTACGGGACATAGACGGCAACACATTTCTTGACTTTACATCCAACATTGGATCTTGTCCGCTTGGTTATTCGCACCCTGAGATAATGAAAGTCCTGGCAGAAATGTCAAAGAATGGCGCACACAAGATAGCTGGCCAGGATTTTTACTGCAAGGAGCATGCCGAGCTTTCAGAGCAGGTTGCGTCGATAATTCCAAAAGGGTTCAAAACATTCTTTGTAAACAGCGGAGCAGAGGCAGTTGAAAATGCCATCAAGATCGCATACAGGAAAATGTCGACAACCACTCCTTCCACACTCCCCGGAGTGTCGTGTATCAACGCCTTTCACGGCAGGACACTTGGTGCTTTGTCCTTCACGTTCAGCAAACCAGTCCAGAAAAGAGGATACCCTGAGCTACCTGTTTTGCGGATAAAGTTCTGCACATCTGACTCTGACCCAGAGATCGATGCGGCTGAGAAACTGCTTGCTGAAAGCCAAGTTGCATTCATACTGAGCGAGGTCGTGCAGGGCGAAGGTGGATACAACTTTGCAAGCAGCAAATTCATCAAGAACCTGAGGAAGTGTGCAGACAAGTATGGCGTACCGCTGATACTGGATGAAGTTCAGTCCGGCATGGGGCGCACTGGTAAGTGGTGGGCGTTTGAGCACCACGGTGTGAGACCAGACATCATGAGTGCAGCCAAGGCACTGCAAGTAGGCATGGCCGCATACGATAGCGGTCTTGACCCCGGCGAGCAGGGTGCCATGTCAAGTACATGGGGTGGCGGAAGCAGGATCGATATGGCGGTGGGCGTCAAGATAATTGAGGTGATCAAAAAAGATAGGCTGCTTGATAATGCCGAGGCGATGGGGCTCGAGCTCAAGAAGGCGATGCAGGAGCTTATTGGAAAGGGTGGCATAATAGATGTAAGAGGGCGCGGCCTGATGATAGGAATCGAATTTGACAGCAAGAACAGCAGGGATGAGAAACTATCTCGCGCGTTCAAGAAAGGGCTTCTATTGCTCCCGGCCGGTCAAAAAGCGATCCGGGTCATACCACCTATGACGATTAATCAGGAAGAGTTGGACGAAGGGGTCCATCTAATGAACCAAGTGGTTTCTGGCTAGAGACAGCCGTATCAGACCGCGGAAACGATAGCATTCTTTCATGAATTGTCAAATTTCAGGTTTTGTGTATGTGCGCCGCCGTACATTGCCGCAAGTAGCGCTTCCTGTGTTGAACAGTACAATGGACCTCCAAAGCCGCAAGTCGGAAGGCCATTAAAGTTGCGCGAGAAGCCTAGTCACAGTCGCAGGTTTCCGTATCTCAATTTTCATACTCCATTCCTAGATCCGGATAGTGGCGTACACCTGCAATATGATTGCCAACCGCTTTTTTCTAGGAATTGTGGAAGAGTTTCAGTCACTGTTGTCATCTCCACTCCGAAAGGCTGGAAGTTCCTTGCTGCTTCCAGCGTGCATAATCTGCCCTCAGTACGAAAGGCTTTGCCACCACCCTAACACGGCCTCGGCACCTTGTTGTCGAGAGCACTCTGATGTTTGTCTCTCAGTATGCCCTGTAGTCATTGCCCAGCACCTGTGAGGCTATCTTTAGCTTGAGCACTTCATTTGCACCCTCATAGATTATTGTCGCGCGGCTGTCAAGAAAGTGCCTAGCCACCCTGGCAGTCTTGCGATAGCCAAACGAGCCGAACACCTGAACTGAGCTGTTTGCAGCTTCAAAGGCGCAGTTGGTTGCGTGGAACTTGGCGATCGCAGCCAGCGAGTCGGCCTCGTTTCTCAAAACAGAATATTCTTTGTTATCTCTATCCAATTTTGATGGCCGGTCAGACGAGCCTATGCCTTCCACATATTCATGCAATTTTTGCCTTGCTGCGGCTGCTCTGTAGACCAGCCAGCGGGAACTTTCGATGCCGACTGCAATTCTTGCAATATGGTCCTGTATCAGCTGTTTTTTCGCAAGGACAGATCCGTGCTGCCTTCTGTCCTTTGAATGCGCCACGCATTCCTGCAGGCAGTCTTTCATGATGCCTATTGCGCCTGCCGCCACGCTGATCCTCCCGTCTATTAGCGCGCTGTAAGCAATGCTGAGCCCCTGGCCCTTCGTGCCAAGCAGGTTCTTTTTCGGAATGATACAGTTGTCAAAGTATATTTCGGCGTTCTTTACTGTGAGCAGGCCCATCTTGTCCTTCATCTCTTCTGTGCGCAATCCCGGAGAATCGCGTTCGACAATGAATGCAGAAATCTTGCCGCTGTCGACGTCTCTCGCATAGGTTGTCATGAGGTTTGCAAAGGTTCCGTTACCGATCCAATGTTTTTTCCCTTTCAGCACATAGTGATCTCCCTTGGTCTCAAATTTCGTGACCATAGAAGCCGGATCGCTGCCTGCAGCTGGTTCTGTCAGCGCAAACGCCATTATGCTCTTGCCGGTTGTTGTATCCGGCAGGTATTCCCTTTTCTGCTCCTCGCTTGCCCATGCCTGCAGGACCAGCTGGCCTATGGATGTGTGGGCTGAAAAGAACGTTCGGAGCGAAGCTCCCTCCTCCCCTATCCGCTCTATTGCAAGCGCGTACGTGAGCATGTCGTATCCAAGGCCGCCATACTTTCTCAAAATCGGGCAGCCGAGCATCCCTATTTTTCCAAAGGCCGGCACAACTCTGTCATTGAGCCTTTCTTCAAGATAGGATTGCTCCTCGTGTGGACGTATGTACTTGCATGCGTCATCCACTTTTTGCAGAAATTCCCGCTGGGCAGATGAAAGCTCGAAATCCATCTGCGACAGATTCAGATAGGACATGTGGCAAAATCTGCTCCACGTAGGTATAAAAGTCAGCCTGTCTGCATGAGCCGCATGAGGTTTGAGGATTTTCAGGTCGGACAGACCTTTTCCGCGTCGATGACGATAACCAATGAAGATTTTGACAATTACATATCGTTTGCCCGCACAAGAAATATCCTGCATGAAAACCCGCGGCTTGCAGAAAGGGAGGGCATCAAAGGAACGATGCTGCCTGGAAGGTCCATAATAGCCCGGGCTGAAGGCGAAATGACGCGTCTGCCAGCGTTTTCCGATTGCATAATGCTGCTATACGGGATGGATGGAGATCCGGACTGGAACAATAGAAACACCAGATTTCTGGGCGAGGTCTATGCAGGAGAAGACCTTGAAGTAAAATACACTGTATCGGGGAAAAAGGAAGACAAAGACTATGGAATCCTTGCGGTCGACTTTGAGATAAGGAGGCTCAGGAACGAGAAATTGGTTATAGTGTCGAGAAAGAACCTGTACCGGATCAAGAAGTAAGGGCAGAGCCCCGCAAACTCCGGGCAGGCGTTGGGCCAAAGCCCGACCCTTACCCGTTGCTCGCGGGATCTATCAATGGACAACATACTATATTACAGTATGTGCCGACCTAGAAGAACCGGCGGAAAAATCCAAACCTGGTTCCTCCGCCGATAAGCTCGCCCACCACTAAAAGCCCGATTGCTGCTGCGAAGGTCAGCACCCAAACTAGCTTGTTCCATGCAAATATCTTTTGGCCGTCCAATCCCATGAAAGGTATCATGTTAAAGAAGGCGATGAACCCGTTGAACCATACACCTGTGAGCAGGATCGGGATTTGGGAATCGAATGCCGCAAGCACTAGGTAGGCAAGGAAAAAGCCAGTACCCATTGCCACATTTGATAGCGGCCCTATCCACGAGACTCTTCCGCTGCGACCCATGCTGAGATTTCCACTGTGCCATACTACCCCCGGCGCAATGAACTTGATTGGCAGGATGGGCAGCGCCGAGAATGCAGTAAGCACAGCGCCATAAAGCAGCAGCCTGAACTCCGACCATGCCTTGTAAAACTGGGCAAGGAACTTGTGGCCAAGCTCGTGCACCAGAAATGCACTGACAAATATCGCTAGCGATCCCCACCGGAGATTGTATCCTGTGAATGATAAGCCGACTGCAGCCACCAGGATTGTCGCCACGGCAAGGTGCAGGACTTCTGTCTTTGAAAACCGGAGATATATCGCGTCATAAATTGCAGACCTTATGCGCTCGTGCGGCATCCCTGCCCTCTCGTGGATGTGTTTCAGAAATTCTCGATCTCTTGCAGGCTGCTTCAAGAAATCATCCAGAAATATGCAGCTGTGGTTTGGTGGAAGCCTGTGCGAAGAGCAAAACGTTCCTTCACAGTAGCGGCACTTGAACGGGATAACCTCATCGTTGCCACAAAAATCGCAGCGCATCTAACGCAATGTTAAATGTCATGTAATCATTATTAAACCAACAGGTTGCTGAGCTTGTAATCATCATCGCCGGCGGCGCCACTGCCGCGTTCGTTCCCCCCTTTTTGTTCATCGCCGTCAACTACCATTCGAACAAGATACACACTTGACAGATGTCTTGAAGTCTTGGCTCCTCATCTTGGCTCTGCAATCGTCATGGTATTCATCTTTTTTCTTCTCTCCCTTTGATTCTTTTTCCGGCTTGCCGGCCGGATCTTCGGCTTTACGCAAGACGCACTTGCCATGTCCCTCTCTGTGAACTGAATTTGTTTTTTCCACTTCAATATGGGCACCCGCTTATTTTTCGCTTCCGGCCGTTCAGCTAAAGTACACTGGCTTTTCAACCACGATGGCCCAGTTGGCGTATTTGCTCTCGCGACATATGCATGATGTTTTCTCCAAAGTTAATGTCGCACAGCAGACGGACACTGGAAAATTTGCGCGATTAGCTTCTATACAATTTGGCCTCAACCGATACCTATAGTACGAGGATGAATTCTATCAACCGGACCCCGCACGCGTACACCAGTATTGTTATGATGCGGATCCCCTGCTAGTCTTCAAATGGTATTTCGCGTATGCGCTTATGATGAGTCGTCTTTTTATGTTCGCTTGCGTCTAGCTTGAATAGAAATACGGTCCTGCACTCGTTGCAAAAATAGATCCTGTCAAGCTTCTCTACGGTCGTTACCCCTGACCATGTTGTCGACATTTGGCTGGTTTTTAGCGGTATTAAAGCTATAAACGCTGTGGATTAACAATGTAGACGCAGAGGGGGAAGAAAGTTTACCACGAGTCGGTCATGTTCTTTGCAAGAACCTGGTTCTGTGGGTATCAACAACCGTAGTAGGCTTGCAGACTTTAAAGGACCCACCGCGCCGGACTGGTCCAAGTGTCAGCGTTGGCATGAATCGTTTCTCAAGCTCTTCGGGGCAGAGATGAAGCATCTTGCTGAAAAGATGCGGTCGTGCGCGATAGGGTTGCAAGAACGACAGGCATCGGGATTGCGCCGCTCCTGTAATGGTCGTATTTGGCGTCCTCGAAGTTTCTGGGCCCGGCGCAATAGTGGATA
>DASVCY010000057.1:0-3463 GCA_036381375.1 Nitrososphaera sp.
AAGCCTTACGGCAAACGCAAACGGGATCTTGCAGTCACCAACACTGCTCGAAGTATAATCGAGAGCATGATAAAAGGAGTCGAAAAAGGCTACACATACAAACTCAAGATAATATTTGCACACTTCCCAATATCTGTTAAAGTCAAGGGCAAAGAAGTCACTGTTGAGAACTTTTTCGGGGAAAGGGCACCGAGGATTTCAAAAATAGTGGGGGATGCCACCAAAGTCAGCGTGGTTGGCGAGGATGTTATTGTCCAGGGTCCGAGCCTTGAGGATGTCTCGCAGACAGCTGCCAATATCGAGCTGTCCACCAAGATAAAGAACAAGGACCAGCGTGTGTTTCTAGATGGCCTTTATGTATACTCTCGCGAAGAGGGTATGCAGTAGGCCCAAAGATTTATTTTGTGCTCGGATTTGCTGTAATACTGCGCCGCTGTAGCTCAGCATGGTAGAGCAAATTCGCAGCGCAATATTGTGCTTTGAAGCTCAACTGGCTGTTAACCAGTGGGTCACCAGTTCGAGTCTGGTCAGCGGCGCTATTGTTTTTTATGGAGACAGATTGCGATATGTTTTATAGTAAAATGACGTATTGGGTGACCAAATATCTTGACCAAAGACATCGAGACTCCCTCGGCGGATGATGCCGGCAAGAAGCTGCCTATTGAAGATCAGCTGAAAGGAAAGACACTCCAGATCTACATGTATATGGTGAAAAGGAAAGAGCCGGTTGGAGTCAGAGAGGTGCAACGCGACCTTGGCTTTTCCAGCCCGAGCGTTGCAAACTACCATATTGACAAGCTGGTCGAGCTCGCACTTATCAGCCAAGATGAATATGGACGGTACTATGTTGTGCAAAAGATCCAACCCGGAGTGCTACAGGCATTTGTAAACATCGCAGGGCTAGCTGTGCCACGACTTTCATTCTTTGCAGCCTTTTTTACCACCATGCTCATAGCATACATTCTTTTGAACTATAACGACTTGAACATCTATGCAATTGGTTTTGCCGTCGCTGGAAGTGCAGCCTTTTGGTTCGAAACGATAAGGGTGTGGATCAAAAGACCTATAGCCTGACATTTCAAAACTCGAGTTTTGAAATATCAAATAACAATGATATCAAGGGCGATCGCATCGGCAAGCAGGTCGAGATGGCGGTTGGCGACAATGTAGCCGTTCTTGATGTCTGTTGACGAAAGCCATCTGTTTGACGAACTAAAGAGACGCTCCTTCTTTATCCTCTTTTCAATTCCTTCGACATCAAGCTCGCGTTCTTCTACTTCTTCTGTCTCTGTGTGCTTGATGGTAAGGAGCACCTTTTTGACAAGCACTCTTCTGCCAAAGCGCTGCGAAAAGTCCCTGGCACTTTCGTCGATTTCGATTATCTTGATCTTGATCTGGTATCTGTTAAGCGCGTCCCTGCTTGTAAGGAGCCTTTCGTCAATGAACCTGTCATAGCTCATATGGAATAATACCCATACTTACGTATATTAATATCAGCTGCTGACCGGTGCGAAGAAGTAAAAGGCGGTGCCATCGCTTTTGAGACCACAACTAGTCATCCTGACCTTCATCCCCTCTTCCAACTCATGATCTCCGAATGATCCGATCAGCCTGATGCCTGACATTTCGACTAGGCCAAAGACGCCTTCCTTGCCCTTGACATGCGAGCGGGAAAATTCCAGCAAGATCCCTGTTGTATTAATTTTTTTCAACGATATTTTTGATTTGCATTGTGGGCAGTAGTTGGACGGGGGCCAAGCTTTGAGGTTGCACGAAGTGCAAACAGGCATCATGAACTTGCCCCTTTTGAGATGCTCGAAGAATTCCTGCATATATATCGCATCAAACACTCATTACTAACACTGTGGCAGAGGAGCCGGCGGCTGCAAGGTTATGAACTAAGCCAGTCTTGCATCCTTTTACCTGCCTTGGACCTGCTTTTCCTGCAAGCTGGGACGCAATTTCAGCCACCTGCGCCACGCCTGTTGTTCCTACTGGGTGACCACAGCCAATAATGCCACCTCTGGGGTTTATCGTGATTTCCTGCTGGTCCACAAACTTGCCACCTTGTCCCATTTTGGCAAACCCCAAATCTTCATATGCCATTATTTCCATGATTGTGAAAGCGTCGTGCAGCTCTGCGACATCTATCTGTGATGGCCCCAACTGCGACATTTCATATGCCTCCCTGGCGGCGACCTTTGCAGATTCCACTGTTGTGAGGTCGCTGGTCGCTCTTGCAAAACTGGCTGAATTCGTCTGCTGCCCGATGCCTTTTATCCATACAGGATTGTCAACCCTTTTCGCTTCTTCTTCAGAAACCAAAAGCAATGCCGACGCGCCGTCGCATGGGGCGGCGCAATCGAGCAGCTTTATCGGATCTGCAATCTTTTTTGAATTCATGACTTCTTTCAGACTCACCTGTTTTCTGAAAAGAGCCTTTGGGTTTTTTGCTGCGTTTTTGTGGTTTTTGACTGATACCCTGGCCATCTGCTCTTCTGTCGTCCCGTAACGTCTCATGTGCGCTCTTGCAAACATTGCAGCCCAGTGCACCGGAAACATGAACGATCCTCGAGTGATATCCCAAAGGAGCTTGTTGCCGGGGCTTTCTGCCTTTTCTGCTCCGACCACAAGCGCTGTGTCACACAATCCTGAAGCAATAAGCGAGAAGGCCGATGCGACTGCGTTTGTGCCAGAATTGCACAGATTGTCTATCCGGTGAGAGATCTTGGGGCGGATTCCAAGCATTTCGGATACAATGGCCGAGCTGTATTGATCGTTTGCACAGCTTGAAAGAAGGACCGCGTCAATCTTGACAGAATTGTTATCATTCCATTTGAGGATTTCTGCAGCAGTACTGCTCGCAAGCTCCAGGAGCGACATGCCTGACTCCTTGGCAAATTTCGAGGTTGCCCAAGACGAGATAGCTACCCTGCGCAATCTAGAAGGTTGACAACATTTCCCTAAATGAACCTTCTGCGTCTTCGACAGGGTTTACCTGCATTATAGGGAGCGTTATGCCTGTATCCAGGAACCTCGCCAACGATTTCCTGCATTCATCTCTGCTGCCGCAGATGGCAAGCGAATCCAGCATGTTGTCTGGAACAAATTTTGCGGCAGCATCTACTCCGCCCTTGCCGTATGCAGACCTAATGTTCTCGACCTCGGTCTGAAATCCGTTTTCAGACAAGAACTTGCTGTAATACTTCCCTACAGAGACATAGAATGCCAGGGTTTTTGCCGCACGTTCCTTGGCCTTATCTGGCTCCTTGTCCGATACTGCACAAATAAATGAGGTGGCAATTTCAAAATTCTTCCTCTTGGCATTTTTCTTCAGCTCGGAAACGGTCTTTTTCAATTCGGCAACTGGCCGCAGATACAGTAGCACCCCATCGGCAATTTCAGAAGCAAGCGATACCATCTTCTTGTTGATAGCCGCCATAAAGATTGGAACATTCTCTCT
>DASVCY010000058.1:0-2912 GCA_036381375.1 Nitrososphaera sp.
AGTCCGCTATTGGGTCTGGTTGTTAGAATTGAGCCTGAAAACGGTATAGATGAAATATTGTCCGCATTGGCAACAGGGCCATCGCCCTCACGTGCACCTGAGGGAAGGAATTGCACTGTTGTTGGTGGCGGGCGTTCTGCATTAACAAAATTGACAGAGCTACTTGTCAGTATGCATACAACAATTATAGGTGACAATACCAGAACTGTTATTACCGACCTTGTACTGGTATCTTGTATAGCAAGATTTTTCTCGGAAGTCACTATTTATGTGATGGCAAATTTTGGATTCACTATTCCGAAAAAACCCTACTGAGTGCAAATAAATGAGCAAAATGCGTACTCTTGCTTTATGTCATTTTTCCGAACTATCCAAAACACTCCATAAGAATACGTTCTCGCCGTTATTTTCACTGATAAGAATAATGGTGACTTCCTTCATTTTGCAGCTAATTGAGATAGGCTCCTGTCTGATGCTTGCTCCGCTTACTACGAGTTTTGCGCAACAGCAGTCCGATATTCAGACCTGCGCTTCGTACAATCATGTAGCAAAAACCATTCTAGTGAAATGCGACGCGAACCTCGCCACAATTTACAGCGACATATCTGATGACCATGGTGGAACCGATGTACTTACAACTAATGGTCGGGAGTGGATCTTAAACGCAAACATACTTGTAGTCAACAATGCCACCTTGAAGATCGATACTGCAGGTTCATGGCTGAAAATAATGGGCTCGCATGGCATCATAATAGATGGTGGAAAATTGAATGTCAACAATTCAAGCATAACATCTTGGAGTAGCGAGGGTAAAGAAATACGCCAGAATCCAGATGGTTCGATTGAGCGCGCATTTATG
This sequence comes from Nitrososphaera sp., assembly GCA_036381375.1. Lineage (GTDB taxonomy): Archaea > Thermoproteota > Nitrososphaeria > Nitrososphaerales > Nitrososphaeraceae > Nitrososphaera. Next base: position 860 of record DASVCY010000058.1, read on the forward strand.
CGCATCAAGGATAGCGAGGGAGTCTTGATAGCGGATTCTGAATTTAGCTATTTGGGATACAATGAGCCTGGGAAAAGAGGCTTTGATGCTTTTGGCGAACCTTCGCACAATATCACAATTGTAAACAGCAAATTCCACCACATGTGGATGGCATTTTATTCCAGAGAAGCTTATGATATCATAGTTAATGGCAGCGAGTACTATGACAATGTGAAATATGCGCTAGACCCTCATACACGAACAAATGATATGGTGATAACAAACAACCACATTCATCACAACCCCATTGGTGTTATATGTTCACTTGATTGCAGCAACATCCTCATCGAAGAAAACCAAATACACGATAATGACAAATCGGGAATATTTCTTTCAAGAAACATGCATGATTCAATTATCAGAAACAATACCATATACGACGAAGTAATTGGTATTATAGTATCGGAGTCACAAGGTAACCTGATCACAGAGAATAAAATACAGGCCATCGAAAGAGGAATATCGCTGTCCTCTCCAACCAACCCTGATGACGGCGTAACCAAGGATAACATTGTATGCAATAACTCCATAAGCGAGGCAGAATATGGCATCGCAGCTGTCAGGAGTCAAGACAATATTCTGGAGAGCAATGAATTTGCCGATGTATACTCAATAACATAAGTACGTAGACTGTCTAACGAATTTGACTGCCATCTTTTTAGCTTGGCAGTTTACAGTACGGTGGTGGACAGGTCGATTAACGAGGTATTGGACCACGCCTATCGACACGAGTCAGGCGCAGACGTGAAGGAAAGGATCCTGCTTGTCAGGCGCGTCAGGGTTGATGGCGCGGATATCGAGGATGTGGCCAGAGACGAGCTCCACCGGTCCAGGGCGTGGGCGTACAAGTGGATGAAACGATATAACGCTCACGGGCTTGACGGGCTGAAAGACCAGCCCAGGAGCGGCAGGCCTACAGAGGTACCAGAACAAGTCATGCTCAGGATAAGAAAGGAGCTGTCCGAAAGCCAGTCCGGATGGCAGGCCAAGCAGGTCATGGACATGATATACCAAAAGACAGGCGTCAGGTACCATGAGGTGCACGTCTACCGCCTGCTTCACAAATGGGGTTTCTCTCCAAAGGTGCCACAGAAGAGGTTTGTCAACACCGCATCAGAAGAAGAGAAAGAGGCCTTCAAAAAAACGTACAGGAAACGCTCTCGCAAATCCCGGAAGGGTTCACAGTAGCGGTACAGGACGAGTCCATCTTTGTACACGACGTTCTGGTAATGAGCAAGTTGTGGACGCCACAAGGTGTGCGCCCTGTGGTTACAGTAACAGGCTCGCACCAGAAGACGTGCGTGTTTGGCACCCTTGCTATCGACGGAAGGCAGCTGTTCCGCCAGTACGACATGTTTGACCAGTATGCATTCATCGATTACCTGAAGCAGGTACAAAGGAGGTTTGGAAAGGTAGTCCTGTTTACAGACAGGGCGCGTCAGCACCGGTCAAAGAAGGTGCAGGAATACCTGGAGAAGAACAAGGAATGGATCAGAATCGTATACCTGCCAAAAGGCTCGCCAGAGTTCAATGCAGTAGAAGAATGCTGGAAACAGGGAAAGTACGACCTGCTTGTTTCGAGGTACTATCCACAGTTTGCCGACCTGAAATCAGCCATCGCCCAATATTACAGGACAAGGAGGTTTAAGCTGAATATAGTCAAGTATCTGTTAAGGTGTCTATGAAATTATGTTAGGCAGTATAGTATATAGATTAGCCATGAAGCAATGTTATAGAGCTTGGTTGACATTTCTAGTTCTGTTGCAAAGGCGCGGAGCAAGAGGATTCTGAGAAATCTGTTGCATCCCACGCGGTTTTGTTGCAAGTCGCAGGCGTCTAATTTTTATCTGAAACAAAGACGATTTTCAACATCATCTGCTGTCAATTCGCCGCCGCTCAAGTAAATAGTCGAGTCGTTGCCGCCAAATTTGTAGCAGCTGTATCCAATTTGAAGTGTCTCATTTGAGTATCTGTCAAAGTGCACACCGAAAGTCAACCGTTCAATCTTTGTACT
>DASVCY010000059.1:0-4206 GCA_036381375.1 Nitrososphaera sp.
TGTCAACTTTCGGGCTAGACCGGCCCATTGCGCGGGGCGTGAATCGCTGGAGCTTGGTGCCCTTGTGCACCGCGGCGCTCACAATGCGCAGGCGATCTAGGTCCATGCCCTTGTATTCTGCGTTTGATTCAAGGTTGTCCAAAAGTTTCAAAAATTCTCTCGCCGCCTTTTCAGGGAACCTGCCCGCGAAAAATCCATCGCGGATGTTCGATCTGTGCGCCACTTCCATGTTGTAGCGTCTGTAAGGGACAGCTTCCTTGCGAGCAATAACATTTTCCAGAAATTCACGGGCCTTTTCAATCGACATGCCCTTGATTGCAACAGCAATCTCGCGTGAATGCTTGTGGGAAATGTCCTTTTCCCTTATTGCAGCACGAACATGCTTTGTTTTGTCGTATTTTTGAAAGGCATAACGAAACTGTGGCATATCAATCACTTCAATGGAACGTACAGGCTTGACCTGGAAGCTCCGACACCGGGTGCGCCATGTTGCACACGTTTGTTGGTTATCGCATATTCGCCAAGGTAATGTCCAATCATTTCTGGTTTGATGTTTACTTGCGCAAATTCTTTGCCATTGTGAACGTGTATAGTAAGGCCGACCATGTCAGGAAGAATAATCATATCACGCGCATGAGTTCTGATGTTGCCCTTCAACTTGCCTTCTCTGGCGAGCTTCACTTTCTCACGCAGTTTCCTTTTATCATCATTCATATAAGTGCTGACGCGCTTGTCAAGGGACCTGCGTTGCCTTGCATTGAGAAGCGGCAGCAGGTTCTCTATCGACAGCGACTGCAGCTGTTCAGGAGTATAACCTTTGAATTTGAATTCACGTACCAACTAGATCATTCACTCCTTGTTTGACAGACCACTTTTAAATCTAACGAGAAGAAAATCAATTTGTTATCACACCAGTCCCAGTTTGGTCGCGAGTTCTCTTGCACCTTCAGGAGCCTTGAATCTTACAAATGCCTTCTTGCCGCGGATCGTCCTTGTAGTGTTGACTTCTGCTGCCTCTGCTTCATACAGGATCTGGATCGCTTCGATTATCTCTTTCTTGCTGGCCTCCTCTGATACAATGAATGCTAGCTTGTTCTCTTTCTCTATTTGGTTGAATGTCTTCTCAGTAACATAGGGCGCGACTATTATCGTCGACGCTTCTTCTGCTGTCATGTCAACTACCGGTGCTGATGATGTCGTTGCTTTTGTTGCAGCTTCGGTCTTCTTGGTGACGGGTTTTTCCTTCTTTTTCTCTGCTCCATTTTCGGTTGTTGTTTCCTTGCTCATTTGGTAATCAGCTCCATTACCTTGTGCACAGGTGCCTGCAGGTTCTTTAACTGCTCTACTGCATTCTGCGAAAATATCGTCAAACGTATCGGCTTTGAGCCAGGTGCTAAATCGAGTACGCTCAAATCCTTCGCATGCTTTATATCGACTCCGGGTATTGACCGCGAAAGATTTACAAGTTTGGAGTCGTTGCCGACAACAATCAGGGCGCTTGTTCCAGACCTTGCCTGTCTGCCCCTGCGCCTCGCAGTACCTGATTTGGCTTTTCGAGTCTTACCTGCTCTTGCAATGTCATCCCCGATACCGAGATCGACTAGAACCTTCTTGAGATCTTTGGTCTTCGTTATCGATTCAATGTCGCTTGAAACGACGAGAGGAAGCTTCACCTTGTCAGTCACCAAGTGGCCCCGCTTTTGCACAAGTTCTCTATTTGCAGTTGCTGCTATTGCAGAGCATAAACCTAGTTGCTTTTCTTTGTAGTTGATCTTCTTGTAAATTATCTTCCACGATTCTGGAGGGTGTGCAACTCTGCCGTGCCTGACACCTGCTACGCCTGCTGCTTGTCCCGCCCGGGGGAAACCTTCGCCCCGCGCTCTTGCAAGCCTAGCAATGCCCAGACCCGTGTTACGTGACTCTGCGCTTACCATCTCGCCAGCGGCTGGATAGCGGCCTTGCTTCTGGTATGCGTGAGACATCAGATTTACGTACACTTTGTGGATGACCTCTGGACGATAAGGAGTGTCAAAGACCGCCGGTAGCTCGATCTCACCCGCATCTTTGCCTGTTGTTGCAACTACTTTGGCTTTCATGTTATTCAACGACAACCTCCAGAACTTTTGGCTCAATCACTTTCTTCTGCGCGTTGCGTATAGGCTGCCTCATTTTCACTAGACGCTTTGGAACGCCTGGCACAGAGCCTCTGACAACAATATAGTCGCCCTTGACCAGCCCAAAGTGCTTAAAGCCCCCCGACGGATTTATCGAGTTCTGCCCATCCTTCTCAGTATTTGACATGATAAGTATGCGCTTGTTGTATTCGGTCCTCTGGTGAAATCCTCTCTGGCCCTGCCTAGCAACAGTATACATGACGACTGCAGGGGAAATCGGACCCAACGTTCCCACTGCACGAACGCTCTTTCTTGATTTGTGTTGCTTTCTCTTGATGCCGAACCTAGTGACTGGACCCTCAACGCCTTTGCCTCTGGTGATGCCAAAGACATCAATATTCTGTCCGACTTGAAAAACGTCACTGATCTTGACTTCCCTACCAAGGATGCTTTTCACATATTCATATTGTGATTTCATATCTTTGCCGGAAACTGCCATTTCAAAAACAAATGGCGTCTTTTGTGAAAGACCGATAGAATTTGGAGAAACAGCGACTATAGCCATGATCGAACTCGCACTGCCAACCAAGCCTTCCGCTTTTGCGAACGATTCGTCTGAAGACTTGGCATCAAACTTGCGCGCAAGTTCCTTTGGAAGATCCTTTGCATAAACATCGAAAATTGCATGCTGACCGTAAAGATCCTTCTTGTATCCGCGGATTCCTATCACCCTAACGGGAGGCGTCGCGATCACGGTCGCGGGGTTGAGCAGCTGCTTGCCAAAGTTAGGTGTCTTTTCCCTGTCATCAATGGTCAGGATGTGAATACCGCCGGCTTTGAAGCCTGCAAATCCTAAAAGAGCGCTTTTTTCTGCCGCCACTTGAGGCCAAGTTCTGACTCTTGCCTCAAGGCTCTTGGCTCTCGCTCTTGGTCTGAAGGCAACACTACCCCTCCTCGGGGCACTATACTTGCGATGACCCATAGATACTGCATGACTCTGCCTGACCCTTTAATAAGTTATTTGAACTTGGATGTAGCACTAGCAAATACTCATGCAGCGGTCCTCGAAACCTGAATAAAAGGATCGAGATGCAGGCCGAGCGGACCTGGCTTGCTTCTGTTTTGAGGTACTTGGAACCGCAAAGCTATGTTGCAAATATGCTGTTTCTGTTCTTTTTGGCTTGTAATTGCTATGAAGACCTTGGCATGCATCATTCCACAGATGTTGGCAGACTCTACCGGACACACAATGATTCTTTATTACCACCCTTGAATGGCGCGTGAAGTTTCTTTGTTTCCCATACCATTCATCTGCTAAGCAAATAGAATCATGTCCATACGTTTGGACAATCGCCCGGTGCGGATGGAGAGGGCAACCGCATTCGATTGCTGCTCGTACTTTGCAATAGCTATCGTGTAAAGCCATCGCTATGTGGCAGAGAGCCATTGAGAATGGCAAGAGTCCCGAGTAACGCTTCTTCCAACCGAACCGTTTGAGTCGCTTGGTTTGGAAACATATTGATGACGAATTCCTGCTGTTTAATGCTTGCACCTTCTTTCGCAAGGATGTCGTGCACTCCATACTTTGGTGCGCCGAAAACCACCAAGATGTTCTTTGCAGCTTTGGCGCGTTCGACAATCTTGGTCTCTACATTCTTGAAGTAGCTGCCCTTTCTTGATGTGATTATTATTTCGGCATTTTCCACGCTTGCGAGCAGCTTGGAAAGCGACGGAACTTCTTTCACTTCATAACCCCAATATTCGGAAATGTCTTCCTCTGCGGCCTCTATCGCTTTCAGGTTCGGATATGGTGAAGTGAACTTGACATTCACCTTCTTGCCTTCGAATCCTTGGCCTGCGAAAGGCACGAGCGAACCGAGACCAACTTCTACGAACAGTTGTCCCTTGACCTTGGCTATGACTCCTGTGCGCACGTCATTGACCTTGATTTTCTTGATGTCTTCTGGCGGCTTGTGGTGCGGCGCCTTGATCGGATGCAGGATGCCGGCATATTCGAGCTGCCGCATCCTAGGGTAGAGTGCCTTTCGCAGATATTGAGGAGTGTCAAGATAGCGTAATAACGTCCTGAGCA
>DASVCY010000060.1:0-52541 GCA_036381375.1 Nitrososphaera sp.
TTGATGTCACGGGCAATGTCAACAACCTCGGCAACATCACCAACAACGGCACCATCAACAACGATGAGTTCCTCCAAAACAGCTTCGGCACCTTCATCAACAACGCCGGCGCCACCATCCACAACGGCGACCGCCTCACCAACAACGCCGGCACCTTCATCAACAACGCCGGCGCCACCATCAACAACAACCCCGGCGGCATCTTCACCCTCGGCAACGGCGCCCTCACCAACAACACCGGCACCATCATCAACAACCCCGACGGCAGCATCAACTTCAGCGGCGGCGCCACCATCAACAACACCGGCGGCGCCACCATCAACAACGAGGGCGACATCAACTTCAACTCTGGCATCGGCACCATCAACAACAACGGCGGCGCCACCATCAACAACGAGGGCGACATCAACTTCAACTCTGGCAACGGCGGCATCATCAACAACAACGGCGGCGCCACCATCAACAACGAGGGCGACATCAACTTCAACAACCCGGCGCCACCATCAACAACAACCCCGGCGCCACCATCAACAACGAGGGCGACATCACCATCACCAGCTCAGGCGGCACACTCACCAACACAGGCACCATCACCAACGCCGGCGGCACCATCACCAACGCCGGCCCACTCACCAACGCCGGCCTCTTTAACAACGACGAAGGCGGAACCATCATCACCAACGCCGGCGGCACGATCGTCAACAACCCCGGCGGCAGCATCAACAACGCCCTAAGCTCCTTAGGCATCGTCAGTATCGGCACCATAACCATCGAGAACGGCGGCACCATCACCAACGCCGGCGGCACTATCATCAACAACGCTGACGCCATCGACACCAACGTCCGCGGCACCATAACCATCGAGAACGGCGGCACCATCACCAACAACAACACCGGTACCATCACCAACGCCGGTACCATCAACAACCTCGGCACCATCATCAACAACAACACCGGTACCATCATCAACAACGAAGGCGACATCAACATCGTCAGCTCCGGCGCCATCATCGACAACACAGGCACCATCACCAACGCCGGCAGCGGCACCCTCACCCACGCCGGCAGCGGCACCCTCACCAACGCCGGCACCCTCACCAACGCCGGCCTCTTTAACAACGACGATGGCGGAACCGTCATCATCAAATTCGACGGCACCATCAACAACAACAGCACCATCAACATCATCAACGGCTCCAGCATCACCATCAATCCGGGCGGCACTTTCACCAACAACCAAAGCATCAACATCCATGGCGCCAACAGCACCCTCACCAACGCCGGCGGCACCATCATCACCAACACAGGCTTCATCTCCAACGAAGGCGGCACTATGGACAACAGCGCGAGCTCGAGCACCATCATCATCAACAGCGGCGGCATCATCAACAGCAACGGTATCATGAACAACGAAGGTGATGTCGACATCAACAGCGGCCAGGTCCGCAACACCGGCCTCGGCACCATCACCAACGCCGGCGACATCATCATCAACAGCACCGGCGCCCTCTTGGGCATTGGTAGCGGCTCCACCATCACCAACACCGGCAGTGGCACCCTCACCAACAACCCCGGCGGCTTCGTCAACATCACCTTCGGCGCCATCATCAACAACACAGGCACCATCACCAACGCCGGCGACATCAACATGAGCGACGACGCCGGCGGCACCATCACCAACAACAACGGCGGTACCCTCACCAACAACGGCACCATCACCATCAACTCATCGAGCAGCACCATCATCAACAACGCCAGCAGCACCTTCACCAACACCGGCAGCGGCATCATCACCAACAACGGCACCATGGACCTCATCGGTGGACTCACCAACGATGGCTTACTCAACAACGACTGCTATGGAATCTTTGACCCCGACCAAGTAAGCGGAAACGCTGCTGTGGACATCTGCGAGCCTATTGCAAACGGCCAGTCCGCAAGCACGGACGAAGACACCGACCTTGAAATCATAATTAATGGCACCAACCCAGAAGTGGCGGGCAACCCGTTCCAGAACCAGAATCTAACCTTCTTTATACAGGCGCAGCCTGCGCACGGCAGCCTTGCCCCTACGAACGTAAACACGACCACCTCTGCAGGATTGACTTACACTCCAGACCCGAACTTTTCCGGCACTGACAGCTTTACTTTTCTGGTAAATGACGGCACAAGCGACAGCACGTCCGCGACAGTGTCGATAACAGTCAACTCGGTCGCAGAGGAAGATGATGACGACGATGATGATGACGATGATGATGAGAGACACAGAAGAGGAGGTGGCGGCAGCAACCGCGTCGTTATAATCAACAACAACGACAACCAGCAGCAGGGCTGCCCTGTAACGACATACTCCGAGTCCTACTTTGCAGATAACCCTCTGGACAGGATCTGTGTCAGCAACCCTAGCCTGATTGACGCCTTTGGTGTGAACATAACAGATGATGCAGTGGTGACGGTAGGACAGCAGGTAAGCATCACAGCCACTCTCTCAAACCACCAGGAAATGGCGCAGGACTATGCCTTCATTGTACAGATAACCGACGAGGAAGGAAGGGTGATGTTCATCGCATGGCAGGATGGCAACATCGAAAGCGGCAATACCGCGGACATCTCCATCTCGTGGACGCCTGAGCAGCCAGGCAACTATACAGTCAGGATATTCGTGTGGGATGGGCTGCAGCCGCCTGCACAGCCGCTATCAACGGTCACTTCGATGAACATAGAAGTGACCACTGAACAGTAGCGGTCGTCGAAAAGGCCTATCCAAGATCATAGCCAGCCAGGGCGGCGCCACCAGCTTGCAATATTGGACGCATAGATGTCCGGAGCTGACGGCTTTTTTTAGCTGGCATTTCCGGCCCTGCAGTGTTCTAAAAATGGATCCCGGCGTGTTTGGACCCTGAGCTTGCGATTGTCAGTCAAACACCATTTTTCCCACCCAAATCCGCATTCCACAACAATGAATCACCACACCACGCTGATGATGCCGAATTTTCTTCCCTTTCTCTGCTAGAAAAAGCCTGCTTTAAAAGATTACCTCCACTTTTCCACCATGTCAAACTGGTTCGAGGTCAGGCCTTTCTTCGAGCCTGCCGACGAAAAATACAACGACATGCACGAGCTCGTCATGAAGCTAAGAGAGTTTTCCGTGTTTACCTCCCGCGGCCACGAAGGCACGACAAGGTTCTTCCTGCAAGTGCCGCTGTCTGCAGACGCCGGCATTGTATCCGGGATATTCAAGAACGCCGTTGCCGAACGGACGCCTCCAAAGGTATTCTCCGCGCCCACGATTTCATACTTGAAAATGAAGAGGCATTATGCGCTCCCGATTTTTCACGAGCTGCAGCCGCGCCCGCTCCTCTATTCTGCGATGGAGAGGATGGGCAGGCCTTGCTTCATTGGGGTGACCGCGAGATACCGCGACGAATCGTATTCAATAGCGCAGTATGTGGAAAAGCAGCTGTATGCAAGACCATCGCTCGCCAGCGAAATATTGGGGATGTTTACCGGCGGCGGTGGCAATAATGGCCGTCAGGCAAAGAAGGTCATATCAGTCGCCAGGCAATCCAGGGCAGACATGGCAAAGGAGAAGCAGAGGCTAAGGCACTTTCACTGCAGCATTGCCATAGGTGCTGAAAGGATCGACATCGCAAAGTCTCTGATGAAGGTCCTGTCTTTTGACGGCGACGGGTTTACCATAGCTTCCATCGAGAGGGATTCTACATACGGGATGCGGGTAGAAAAGAAACCCATGCTTTTTGCCAGCCACTTTTGCGTGTTGTCAGACATTGAGCTCGCAAACATCATCGCCCTGCCAGGCGACCCGCGGGCCGCTAGGTTCAACATAAGCAGGAAGGGGACATATACAACGGGGCCAAGCGTATAGAAAAGAGAAGTGGGAGGGCGAGGAGGGCAAATACTGCTACAGCCCTTCCGCGATTACCTGGCGGATGTATGTTCTCGAATATGTCTCACCTGCAACGCCGGCGGTCATTACGATGGTGAGAGTGTAGCCCCGGCCAGCCGAGATCTGGGCAGTAGTTGCAGTACTATCAATCCGGTTTGTTTCACCTGGCGATGCGCTGCCACCGGTCGGTGCGCCAGATATCGTCCATACTGTGCCGTCATCTCGGCGTATATCTATTGTGACATTTGTAATATCGACAGTCCCGGTATTTTTGAACGAGATTCCGGCGTTCCAGTCATTTCCGTTTTTTCTCAGCTGCACGAGATGTGCCTCTAATATTTCTGCACTGAGATCCTGCTTCAAAGTTGACGACTGATTCATAACGTAACTACCTACGACGCCCGCGGTTACGATCGCAAGCCCTATGAGCGCTATCGTCGCGATGGCAGGCGATACTGCCCGTGGCCTGTGCCCGCGCTTGTGGTTCATGATACGAAAGGGCATTTGCGCTTTTAAGCAAGGCGGTCGGAGAGAGAAACAAGTACTGTTGCAGCGCAATCAAACCCGGATCACCTCACAAAGACGGGCATTGTTACTGTAGCACCATTTCCGTCGTCGCTCCCTGTAGCCGTAATGATAAAGTTGTACCTCTGGCCAATGCTGACCCTTGCATCGATTGCCGCATCGAATGTAGTAGAGTCAGGCGGCAGGCTGTAAGATACAGTCGCGCCAGAATCATCTTTGAACGACACATTCACCGTTGCTGCTGTTGTCGTCCAGCCCGGCTGCACTCTGTAAACTGCATGTAAATGCACCCTCGCATCTGATATCTTTATCATGAATATCTCGGATATTTCAACAGGCATTGCAGGCTGCGACATCACAGCCTTTCTTATCATATCCGAGCCCGCTATGGTCGCTGCAGCCGCGGCTACTGCAATGAGTGCGATTGTGGCGATGGCTGGGCTTATGGCGCGGCGGTCAGACTGCAGGGTCATCTTTTATCAACTTCGCCTGGCGGATTTCCATCGCCGGCAGCAGGAACAGGTGTGGTCGAAAATATCTTCAGCTCTTCTTGCGACTTTGGCGTTATCTTAACCCGCAGCCTGTGCTCTCCGGCAAACATGAGCGCCTCTCCGTTCTGCAGCACCGGCAGCATCTCTTTCTCGCGCTGCGAAAGCCACAGGGTCTCGGCTACCATGTGGGCGGCTATCTCGGTGTTCCTCAGCAATATCTTTGTGTCAGCGTTCTCCAGAATCGCCCGCCCTGTCTCCTGCCTTATCACGTCCTCCGGGTTCTGGCTAATGAACAAAAAGAGAACGTTCAGCTTGCGACCGGTGCGTGCAATCATCTCGATAAAGCGGGCCGTCGAGGGTATCTTGAACACAAGCCATCCCTCGTCCACAACAAGGATTTTTGGCGCGCGGGAGGGAGCAGATATGATGTACTTCCATGCCTTTGCGAGCGCCAGCGTGAGCAGGATTGCCTGCCTCTCCCTGTTGTCGTAGGCTCCCTGCAGCGAAATAATAGTCCGGGAGAGCATGCCTGCAGTGGTGTTGGCACCGGCATCAGTATCAGTAGCTGTAGCGGTGGCGGCATCTTCGGTCCTGAACTCTGGTTCCCTGAACAGCTCTGAGAAGGGGCCCTCCACGAGCTGCATGAGGTGCTTCTTTGTGTCGTCGCTCACCCTCGAGTAGAGGTCGAATATCGACCTGGCAGAGGTCGATTTTGCCGTTATCTCTTTCCTTGCAAGGTCGTCCGCCCCGGCGATGTCTGCTATCACCAGCGGCACGTCAAGAGGCTCGAACAGCGCGTACGGATCCAGCCCCATCCTGCGTACCCTGCCCGTGTTAGGATCTGTGACTTTCACCACTGAAAGCCCGAAATAGTCTGCTATCCTTTCGTACTCGCCCTGCGGGTCAACGACATACACGTATGCATCGAGATGCTTTTCTGATACGCGCTTTAGTATTGTCTTGGCCGTGACCGACTTACCTGCACCTGACGAGGCGAGCAGCACCACGTTGTAGTTGCTCCGCATCATGTAATCGTAGACGACAGGCGAGCCGGTCTCCACGTTCTGGCCAAGCAGGACGCCATTTTTGATCTCGAGCAGGTCAGCGGAAACGAACGGGTACATCACTGCCAGCGTGCCAAGGTCGGCTATCGCATCTTTCTTCCTCCAGGTGCCGGCTGCAAGCTCGCGCTGGGCAAACGGCACGTCTGCAAACCGCATTTCCGACGCATTCATGGCCTTCACAAATTCCCTGCTCCGGGCGTCGAGCTCCCTGCCGTCTGCTGCAAATATCGTGCACGAGAGGCCTACATTGAAAAGCGCAGTCGACTGGGACTGGAGTCCTTCGTACAGCGAAGAAGCACGATGGAACTTTTGCATCAGGTTTGGGTTCCTGCGCAGCGCCACCTCTATGGTAGACCTGTACTTTTGCGCCATCGCTATCGCCCTCTCAGGGCTTATCTTTTCTATCCTGACGCGCACGAGGTCGCAGTGCTGCAGGAGTGAGTGCACCCATGCCGGTTGCATCGAGTACCTGGGAGTCAGTAGCACAAAGGTCCTGCACCTGATATGGCTGTAGTACCGGTCGTGGCCGCCTTTAGCGACACTGTCATAGTAGCTGTAGCGCACAGACACGCTGCGCGGACTCTCCGATATGACGTCTATGGCAGGCAGTTCATTATTGCTCGCGTCGCTCGCTGGCTCCGGGCCGAAGCCCAGAGCCGAGAGGTAGTGATGAAGCGCCGCGCCCCTGCGATCTCCCTCCCTGCCAGTGGTTGACACGAACGTTCGCACAGTGCTGTAACCCGTACCCTCAAATTTTACGCGTGACCTGGCCACAGTAAGGACTGTAGGAGCGCCGTTACTGGTAGCAGCATTTATCAGTTGCAGAAAACGCGTCAGCACGACGCGCTGTTTTTCGTCAGGCAGCGAGAAAAAGTTGGTCGGCCTGATTTCAAACGCATACGTGAATGTTTTTTGCGCGCGCTTTTGAGCCTGTGTATGGCCGCGGCGCCTCGCTGACATGCGTTGCCGTGTCAGATGTACCTGACCTGCCTTCCTTGTCACCCTGATTAACGAAAATATTCTGTCACTTGGCTTCTTGCTTTTATCCTCGCTCCTGCCCTCTGTCTTACCCACACACCCCAATGTGCTAGTGTCTTTTAAGGTGACCTGTACTTTCAATGAAAGTAAGTTGCCATGACGACCGCAACATCACAACAGTCTGCGCCCATCGAACATGTCGAGGTGATCTGGTTCAACAGCATGGGGGTGTTCTCAGAACCGATATTTTCGATCGGGTTCATAGCGCTAACCATGAAACAACTCGCTCTGCTCTTTGTCGGGTTGCTGCTTGCGTACGGGCTTGCGACGGTCAACGCGTACGCCGCTGCCGCAGTGGCAGGTATGGCACTGATAATGGCATTTTACAAGCCGCGTGTAATGACGGTCGAGGAGTACCTGATGTCGGCGATCAGGTTCTTTGTCTCGCGTTCCAGTCGCATAACGGAAAAGAGGCACATAGCAGTGATGTTTGCCGACACGGCGCCAAGCTAGGCTGACGGCAGCGAGATAAGAGGGCTGGGGGTAGCAGCAACAAGCGACGGATGTTGCGGCTGAAGGCTGCTACTGCATTTATTTGATTCAACCCCCGGCAGGCATGTCAGCGAATATATCCGCCTCTGTCGACGCAGTTGGAGTCGCGGACATCATTATCGCTCGGCTTGGGTTGGGATGATAGAATATATCTACCGTTTGATGTAAGATATATACCTCCACCAACAACCCTGTTGGTGTACGTTCCTTTTTCCGATTTCATGACAAGCAATCCTGGTGAAAAGGTGGCGAATGAGGAGCCGATGGTACAACAACGTGCGCATATCGACATCCTTATGTACCACACCATAGGCAATTTTATGTGCTACACCCCGTATCTATAATTATGTGAGTGTGGCAACAAAATCAAAAAACATCAACAGCAATAATTCTAATTCTGCTATTGACCCGGTCGGCCAATTCAACCGCTATGATGAATGCACACACTACCCGCGCCTTACTCCTGACGGCTTTGAGCATGTATGTGCGCGCTGTGGGGTGGTGCTTTCGCCTGCTGTAACAGGAGAAACATCTCCAGCTATTCAGAAACCACAGAAAGCAGCAAGGATCAACCTGTACGTCAACCACCAGCTTGGGAGCGTGGAGGCAGGCACTACAAATGCAAGGATGCAAGAGATGCTCTCGCTGTCTGACAGCCGCACCCTCAAGATCGCCAGAACCGGCTCGGATCATTCAAGCCCAAGCAGATACCTCAGTTCATTTTCAAATGCATGTGACCGGCTCGGCATGTCTCCTGTTGAAGCAGAGTGTGCTTGGCAGGTGTTCTGCAAGGTCTACAGGCAGCTGTGCGCGACAAGGCCGAGGGTCGTAAGTGCAGTCGAAGCTGCGTTCTATTCGATCTGCTGCTATTGCAGCACAGCGGACGAATACGAAGCAGCAAGCGCGGTGTCGTCCTCATTCGGCGCAGGACACAGACGCATGCGCGACCTCTACCACCTTCGCATCATGGTATCAACGCGCGTCGAGGGCCTGCCGTCAATGCCTGGCGGCGGGATGCGGTGCACGACATCTGCCCTGTGGATGCATGGTACCATTGCCAGAAGGTTCCTGAACGGCAATAGCGGCGCGATGTCAGGACAGCGCCGGCCTGTGCTGCCTGCATACGCCATGCGGGCTGGTGCTGCAGCCTGCAGGACGAGGAAGATCAGTGAGAGTGGCAGGTGATCTTTGTGGGCATGAAATCATCATCGACATCTGGCAAGAAAGAAAAAGAAGGAGACAGTACAAAGGCCAGCAGCGGCAGTCTACACAGACATACGCATACTCTGCCTCTCTCTGACCTCTTGCCAAGCCCGGTGCGGGTCAGGCTGCATACGTCCCAATTCATCGACAGCATCGGGGCCTCGATAGAAGCTGATCATCCCATTGATGGTATCGTGGTGGCCAGAGTCGGCAACAAGTCCTACATAGTGGACGGCCACGCGCGGGTCGACGCTTACAGAGCAGCAGGGTTGGCAGAAGTGGTTGTAAGCGATGAACTTGTCCTGGACGACATTGCGCAGGTCGTAATAGAGCATGTCAAGCGCAATATCACATCGCCTATCAACCCTCTGAACGTGGCAAATGCAATAGCGTTCCTTGCAAAGCATGGCGTCAGTGACCCGTATGCAGCCATCCCGCTCGGTGAAGTGATGAAGCGGGCAGTGCAGTTGATCCTCGGAACTTATGACACAGAGCTGCGGGTCATGCTGCAGAAATACCTCGCGGAAAAGGCAGCCGTATTTCCAGACATAGAGGTGCTGCCGCACTTTTTCATAGCGGTGTATGAAACCTGCAGCAGCGACATACCTTCAGGCAGGGACGAGCGGGAGCGAAAGGAAGAGATACAGCGGCGGATGAGGTCTCTGATCGAGAACATCCTGAGTTACCTCAACATGCTGAGGGCGCAGGAACGTTTTGTCTTCCCCACGCCGGATCAGGTGATAGCGATGGCGGCGTCGCTCAAGCAGAGAAAGACGCTTGCCGACATGATGCCAACACCGACATCGTCACCATCACCAGCTGCCGTGCACAGGGCGACGGCCGCAGCAGGAGGCCGGGCGGTGCTGAAATACGGCGGCAGCGACGCTGATGGCGATGACGATGGCAGCGACAATGCAGCATTCAATCTTCCCGTCGCCGGCACGGAAGACAGGGAGAGCACCAACCGTGTTCTGTTGCCAGATAACAACAAGTCTATCATACACTGCCTCCACTGTGGGAGGCAGCAAGTCATCGATATGTCTACTGGCGCCGTATGTAGGATAGAAGAGTTTGGGCCGGTAAATGTGATACGCGGCGACGGTGACGGCAACAACGGCGGCGAAGTGTTCTACCTCAGCCCCAGACATGTAGAATTCCTCGGGCTTGCTTCTGGCACCGTCGATCTCGATGACGTGAAGCAGCTTGTGACAGATAGGAAGAGCGAGGTAGAAAAGTTTCTGGAGAAGGTAAGCATCGCCACCAAGTTCGTCATAATAGCAGTGGACCATGAAGTATGAATCGCCATGGCAACAGTAACCTTGGTAGCAGCGGCAGCGCAGGCTGGGTAGAGAGAAAGAAAAGAGGAGGAATGAAAAGGCCGTACTGTATGCGCGTCTATCCCGCCGGCAGCCCGCATATGAAAGTGCTTGAAAGGCTCTACTCTTCTCCGGGTAGGGCCCTGCTTGCAGCCGATTTTGGCGAGACGGAAAGAAAGCATCTCTGCGGCCTTGCAGCCAGACAGCTGGTGGTGGATGTGGATGCTACTGACGTAGTAGAAGGAGAAGATCATGCCTACAGGAAATTTGCCATCACGATTCCGGGCATGGCGCACTTCATAGCGTCCAGACTTGGCCTGAGTTTTGCCTACACTGTATACCTGGCGCACCTGTACGTCGAATCACGTGATCCAGTGTACGCGTTTACGCTTGCTGGTGGGGACGTAGAGCTGGCAAGGATGATGGCCGAAGGTAAGGCAGAGTACCCTTATGGAATGCTGTATGCGCAGAAAGCCGACAGAAGGTTCGAGGGTGCCAACATGTTCGTCCTCGGCACTTTTGTAAAAGAGAAAGGCTACTGCCTCGACGGGCTGGTGCCAGAGGTAGCCCGACATGAGCTGTCCAGGAGGGGAATCGTCCGTTGCATGCCAGGCGGCACGCTGATCATACTCTGCGAAAAGTACAAGGAACTACAGAAGTATGACGCCGACCTGCGTGCCATCGTTGCATGGGCGGACGGGGTCTGCGAGATGGAGACAGCTCAAAGGATGTCTGAGGCGGCGATGCTTGTTGGCCCCCTGGGCCCGGCAAGCAGTAGCGACACGAGCGAGAAGCGCATTCTGACACAACACCATGATACTGATTCAATGAAAAACCCTCTGGAGGTAAAGGTTGTGAGGATAGGGACGAGCTACGCCATGGTAGTCTCAAAGGAAGTCCTTGACAGCATGAGCGTGAAAGAAGGCGACACTCTGATAATAAGAGACATCGAGCCGGTTAGGCATGTTAAGGGCATGGGAAAAGAGCATTGTTTTTTCCAGCACTGATCTTTGCGCGCGTGCATGATGCTGATGGGATCTGAGAGCGAGAGACAAGACCTCCGTGGAAGGTCGCGTCTTGTACACAAGCGTGTTGTGTCCAGACCTCAGCCGGCTGCTGCGCGGACATGCCTCTTGTTGCTGCGGCGAGGAGCGTCAATTAGCAGCGGAGACTTGAGCACGAGCCGGCCCCCGGATTTCCTGAGGCTATTGTTGCTGTAGTTGTTGCCGGAAGCGCCGGCAAAACGCACTTCGATGTTGTAAAGCATGTCCCTCCCGGCCTGTTTTGTATTGAGCAGTTTGAATGTATAGTCGCCGAGCCGCTTCTGTTCTCCCGGCGGGATTGACGCTATGAACGCGCGCATCTGGTGGCCCGCAAGCCCTGTGAGCCTGCACAGCCACAAAAACCGCCTGTAGTACTTTGTGTGCAGTTTCACGCCGCCGATCTCCTCCGTCCTGCCCCTTTCACTCTCGCTTGATTTCTCCCCTGTCTAGATTCTGCCCTGAATGAGTAGAACTCAGAAACTCTCTGTTGGCAAGGTATGCATCGAGGTGGCCCGTGCCAAAGAAAGCCAGGAATGATGACGCGAGTACAAAGAAAAGGATCGGTGCGCGGCCCTTGTCCGCTTCTTCGCCTGCTGCTACACTATCAGGGGTGACCAGAGGCGAAACGGCGACATACACGGCAGCAGCCATGGCGCATGCCACTGCGACTGTGAAACCCGCGTGCAGCACCAACGTGTGCCAGGCCCTGCCATGTGTGATGTGCCGGGCTATCGTGTTCACAAGCTTGTTGGACTCGCCGCCTTTCATCACGTGCTGCCAGTTCTTTGCGGTAAGCCGCGCGTCAAGCTGCCAGGAAAAAAGCCAGAATGCAGTAGAGGAAATCGCGACAATGGATGAAAACACAGTGTTTTGAAGTTGCCACACATATACACAGGCAATTGTGGCAGTAACTGCCGCAGCCATTCCGGCAGCTGTTATGGATCCTGACCTTTTCCCTGACATTTTCTTCACCGTCTCATGCTTTCTTTTACCTCTGTCATCCTCGCTACAGCGGTTACCGGGCTCGTGTCTGAATCATGCATATAACCAAGACAAACGCGTATTCGTCATCCCCATTGTGGTAACAAAATATCAGGTCAGGCTCACAGCTTGACAAATCCGATTATGATCCCTACAGCTGCAATGAACGCGCCGACAAAAATCAATATTGTCATACCGTTCTTCATGACGTTTGCAAGCTGTTCGGGGACACAGGGGTCATCGCGTTCGGTAAAGCTGGCATTGGGCGGACACGTGTCTGGATCGGTTACGTCAACTCCTGAAAGCCATCCTATAATGGGGCCTGCAAGTGCAACAGATGTGCCAAGTATCAACGCAGCAACTACTACTTTGGTTACCTTTGCTTTTTCCTCTCCTTCGATGTTCTGAAGCATACACCACAATATGTAGTCAGTATTTAACTGAAGGACGATTTTTCCGCCTATCGGCAGACACGCTCAGCAGGGAGGCGCTGGGCCAAGGCAGGATCTCAAGTGCGCAGAAGATGAGTAGTACATGCCATCAGCATGGAAAGAGGCTCTTTGCAGTCGGGAAAAGGCATATCCACAACAAGAATGGGCAATGAGTGAGGTACTTCTATTATTACAATATCGCCTGGATTTATCAGATATGAGATATATCGGATAGGTGCAACCGATACTGATCCTAGCTTTTATAATCAAACCAGACTATCGATCTCATCATAAGCTGGCAAGTAAAAGTCAGGGGAGCCCAGCCGCTCGAGCCTCTGAATAGCAGGATGTCTTTACTACATCTCTTGAAAAGCGATCTGAGCGCCAGTCTTTCATGATCACTGACGATCTTTACCGTCCACCCCCTGATCTCCACTTCCTCTTATGTACACGCTTTTGTTTTCTGGACGGCGAGACTGCAGAAAGAGATCTACCGCCTACATAGCACCACCTGACCGTGTGAGGCCCTGTAGGGTGGGCATAGTATACGTATTTGTACTCGCCGCCGCCCTTCCTGTTCTTTACAACCTTTAGCTGCGGGGATCCGGCTTTGCCGCACCGCGGGCACTTTGTGCCAGAGCTCGGCCTGCCCGGTTTTCTTTTTCTTTTCCTTCTTCCTTTTCTTTCATTCCTACTTCTTTGTTTCACGCCTTCAAGAAAGTGATTAGAGTCCCCAGTACAAAGGTATTACTTACCTAACCCTGTGTCTTCCGACAGGCATCTGAAATCATGCACACTCCCGATCAGACCCGGGTATGAGTGATGTCTTGCCAGCACTCTATACAATAGTCGCCTGTTACCTGGAATATCTCTGCAGGCCGCTTTCCGCAGTGACCACACACGATAGTGTCATCACCATTACCATCATCGCCGCCTGCTCTTGCTATGGCTGCTTGTTGCTGCAGTTGTAGTCTTGATGACATCGTTTCTTCTTTTCCCTGTCCTTCTGACAATGCCAGTAATCGCATTGCAAGCTTTTAACCCACCGTACACTTTCGCTGCATGGAACCCCCTGGTATCTATTCTGCAGCAGGCGAAATTGTCGCTCTGGCTGCACTCGTGGCTGCAAGCACATGGCTGGGCATTTCAGACTGGCGGAGCAGGACAGTAGGGATTGGCTCAATACGTGCATGTTACGTGGTGGCCACTGCTGTCAATGTCGTGGTTGCTGCAATGAGTATGACCACTGCCGCGCCTGCTATTGACACCACAATCAAACTGATAGTAAAAGCCGCACCTACTGCCATCCTGATAATACTGCTCTCCTGCACGGTAATCGCGTTCTGGAAACTCGGCCTGATGGCTTCCGGCGACGCGTATGCTGTCCCCGCCCTCCTCTCAATGCTCCTGTTCATAGCCACACCGGCTGCAGTGGCCGCATACTTTATCGCGGCCATGACAACCATGCTCACCATCTTTGCGGTAAAGAACGTGTACAACAATTTACGCTACAAGGGAATGCTTTACGGGCCGCTATGGCACAAGCTGTACCTCCTCTTGTTCTGCTTCTACGGCAGCGGCTCGGATATCCGCTATGCGTTTTCATTATCACGCAAGCAGCACAATGGCGATAGAGTTGAACTGAAAGTAAAACGGGACTACGACGAGGAGCCCTTCTATGAAGGGAAGGAAAAGACATGGCTTGTGCCCGGCCTGCCGTTGCTGTCCGGCTTTGCCCCAGCCACTGCAATCATCTTCGTCCTGGAACTTTCAACAGATGCTTTGTTACCGCCTATGTGAACGCGTCGCCAGTCCACGATATCCATTTCCTGAACAAGGCAGTCGAGACGAATGCAGCTGCGACAGCGACAAGCACCATTGTTACCGTAGAAAGGTCGTTTGTAACTGGTGTTGTCATCCTGACTGTTGGGTTCGCCACCACCGGGGCGCTGACCGCGGTCGAGGCCCTGCCGCCCCACTCGTTTGTCGCCACTATCGTCGCTTCCCGCGGAATGATTAGTGTGCATGTCAACAACCCTCCAGGTGGCTGGCATGCCACCCCTTTTCCAGAGACCTCTATAGCATCTATAATGCCGAAGAGCTCACTATCGGCTGGGCGCACATGCACGACCTCTGATGCACCCCCACCGGCTCGCTCAGCTACCAGCGCGTTATTCTGCCCTACGTTTGCCATTACCCTCACATTGTAGGCTCCGCTGCTGTCATACAGTGGCACCGAGTAATCTTTTGTCACATCGTCCACCGACACCCTGATCGATAGATAATACGGCATCGAGAGGACAAGCTGAGGCGGCATCGCGTCTATTCCTCCCGGGTACACCGCTCCGTAAAACGGCATCTCGCTTGGTGGGACGATGGATGTGGCATTAACCAGTGCGAAAGCCGTGCCGGTTCCGGTGACTGTGATAACGCTGCCATTATCACCATCGCCACAGCTATACACGTCTGACCTGGCCATAGCCGCGATATTGGCGTCGCCGCCTGTGGAATGCAGCGCATGCTTTTCATAATAGTCACAGATAGACACAGTCCCAGGCGGCCGCAGGTCGACGGTAATCCTGACGGGTTTGTCCACAGTGTAGTTGTTCTCATCTCTCGCGTTGACAGTGATGATGCTGTTGCTAAGCCTGGCGTCGGGGTACCGGTAACTGACGCTGAACAGCTCTGTGCTACTCTTGCCTCCAAAGTTGACAGAGTAGAACGTTTGCCATGCAGTGAGGTTAGCTGTCCTTATCCACTGCCCGGTATTGGGGACATAGCCCAGCATCATTGACACGAATTTGACGTATCCTTCTCGCTCTATCACCGCGCTCTTGCCCTGCGCGGTAGATAGAACGACAACAGAACCGGGATTCCCGTAGCTCTCCGTGTTAAGCCATGTCAGTTTCGCATCGCGCGTTATGTCCATCTGGCCCGAGCCAACTACCAGCGCAGTTACGTTGTTCGCATAATAGTTGACCTTTGCCCGGCGCAGCGGCTTTACAGTGCCGTCTGAAGCGTCTGCAGAACCAAGGTAGTGGGCGCCCACAGTCAGCCTGCGCTCGTACATGTCAGACCCTACATCGTCCTTGAGGTTGAGGTACGGGTACACACCGGCAAAGACAGGCCTGTAGTCCACAATTGAAACTACATGCGTGTAGGTCTTTTCCATCCCTGTGAAAGCGCCGGCATTCTTGAGCCTGACATCAAACCGGAATTCTTTTTGCCCCAGTCCCTGTTGGCCGGTGGCGTTTGCTACGGAAATTCCGGTGGCGTAGGCATGCTGTGCGCGGTATTCAGACGTTGCAGAAGTCCTGGGAACTACAAGGGTGCAGGACTCTAGCAGGCAATCAAGGTCCGCTATGTGGGGATACGGGTGGACCCTCGTGACTTCTGGCTCGATTATCCCGCGCCTTTCGTCCTTGAACCTGTAGTCCACTTCATACATGAGGGCTACTGCGTCATTGACGTAGTAAGTGCCGTCGGCGTTGCGCATCAGGTACCCGTCACTGTCGGTAACATTTGCAGGAATGACCTTGACAGTTATCACGGGATCGATGACCCTGATATTCAACGACTCGCTGTCGCTGTCGTCGCCACCCTGTCCGTCAGCTCTCACTACCGCCCTTACTGTGTATGTGCCCGGGGATGCCGAGCTGGAGATGTGCACATTGCTACTCCTACAATCATCGCAAGCGATGTCAAGGCCATCACCGCCCTTTATCTGGTACCTGATATCCGTGCAATGCTTCTCGCTGATTCCGATGGTTACCCTGAACGCGTCGTCGGGGTAATACGAGCCGTCCGGGTTGCTGCGCTCATGGCCCTTCCACTTCAGCGAGGATATCTTCATGCTGGTTATGGAGAGGTCACACGGCGGCGGGGGAGGGGGTGATGATGAACCATCACGAGGCTCCACTATGACAAGGCCCTGTCCATATGCATGGATAGCGGCGGCGGCCATCATGATAAAGGCCGAGATGAAGAATAAAATCAGCAACGAAACTGGCACCACCTCTGCCACCCTTCCTTCTGGCCACACCATATCTCGGAGGCAGAAGACCCGTATCGTCTTTTAAGGCACTGGCGTCTTTCGCTTCGATGTTCTCTTCCTTTCTAGACAGGTTCGCCAAGCCAAGGAGAGGCGCGCCGGACCAGCCGGCAAACAGGAAGAATGGGGTAAGAGGTCACGAGGCTAGTGCCAGTACTTCAATGACGGGAAATGATGGTTCGGAACAGGCGAAAGTCGAGCTGATACGCATAGGCAGGGTAGAGGAAGATGATGATGGGCAGTGCAAAAGATCCACTGGTGAGCAGTCTAGCATTGACATCCTGGGTTACAGCAACGACTACAGCAGGGCCTACGGCATTTACTCCAAAGACAGGGTACACATAGGCATTTTTGGCGAGACGGGAGCCGGCAAGACGGTCACCATCGGTCAGCTAGTTTACCAGAACATCCAGCGGCGCGAGGGCTTTATGATAATCGATCCGCATGGCGACCTGGCCCGGGAGGCGCTTGCCGCAATCCCCGATGATGTGATTGACCGCGTGATATACATCAGTGCGGCCAGCGCCCAGTGGTTCAACCGGACAATAAAGATCAACCCGCTAGAATGCAAGGACGCGATGGACAGGCACATAGTCGCCATGAACTTTGTAAATTCGTTAAAGAACATGTACTACCGGAGCTGGGGAGACAGGATCGAGGCAATCCTACGCAACTGCGTAAACGCCATAGTCGAACTGCCCGATGGCGGCACGCTGTGGGACCTGTCAAAGCTGATATCGTCGTCAAAATACCTAGCCGAAGTCACGCGGGTCATACAGAGCCCGGGCACAAAGAATTTCCTGCTGAACGTCTTTCCCAGCTACAAGAGGGACGCCGGCTCGGCCGCGTACAACAAGCTGGACAAGATACTGACCACGCCGCTTGTGGCAGCAATGTTTGACTCCAAAAAGTCTGACTTTGACATGGGCAGGGCAATGGACGGAGGCATGATTGTGATAGCCGACCTGTCTTCGGGCATGTCTGACGACATCGCCAACTTTGTCGGCTCGATACTTCTCAACATGGTCTACGTCGAGGCCATGCGGCGCGTCGACGTCGAGAGGAAGGACAGGAGGCCGTTCTACCTGTACGTGGACGAGGCCCACAGGTTCTCTGCCGAGGAGCTTCAGTCGCTGCTGACGACGGTGAGAAAGTTCAACGTGAAGGTCACACTTGCGAGCCAGACGATCAACAACTTTCCGCCCGATGTCCAGAAGAGCTTTGGCGCTCTGTGCAAGACCATAATCCTGTTCAAGTCCGACCTGGCGACGGCAAAGGTGTTTGAGACCGTGATGCCTGTGAGGCCTGACGAGATAACGTCACTCTCACTGAACACCTTTGCTTTCTACAGCCAGGCACAGCCGCCAGTTACCGGCATAGCCGTGACAAAGCTGGTGCTTGCAAAGAACGCTGTCGCGGGCGACTGGAAGGAAAGGGCGCGCTACAGCGTGGAAAGGTTCGGGACCGAAGTCAACATGGACAGGTATGTGGCGGTCACCAGAAAGGCAGGAATAGTGCCCGACTGGCTGCCGATTGACATCAAGGTCGTATACCTGCTTCGAAAAATGAAAATGACAAGGCACGGGATTTACGTAGAGCTTGTCAGGCACTTCGGTGAGAAGAACGTAGACCCGGAGCTTCTTGACAGGAGCCTTGAGGCGCTGAGGCTTGCGCACATCATCAGAAAGCAGTATGTCCTGCAGGAAGGGACGGAGCACGAGCTGTTCGAGCTGGAATACCGCGCGTACAACCTCTTTTTCAGCACGAGCATGATAGGCGCACGCACGGGGAAGGAGAAACACAGGGCTGCCATCATCTATCTTGCAGAGTCGTTCTGGAACACCCTCACGTACTGCAGGATGGACCTTGGCGACTCGCACGGAAGGCTTGCAGACCTGGTGGCAGTGAACGAGGTCCAGTGGTATGAAGCGGCAGAGGAGGAAGGCAGCAGCAGGAAGATAAAGCGGCATGACCTGTCAACATGGGGCGAAGCCACCGCGATAGAGGTGGAGACTGATCCGCTGCACCGCGAGGAACAGGTCGTCGAGAACTATAACAAGAACAGAGAGCAGGGGTTGAAGGTGCAGTACGTCGTTTTCAAGAAAAATGACGAGGAGGCCATAAGGCGTTTCCTTACTGAAAAGAGAGGCATACCTGCTGACACGTACAGCATATCCATTTTGGATATTGCCGATGTCGAGCGGTTCAGGCGGGAAAAGCTGGGAGCGCTTGCTGACGACGAGAGCATCACAGGGGCAGGCGGCATATCTCCAGAAGAGATGAGGGCGATAGCGCTCGTAAAGGGCAAGCAGGTAATGCGTGAAAAGGAAAATAAAGATAGCAATAACAACGATGATATCGATAGTAATAACTTACCTAACCATCACAATGTCAAAGACTACGGGCTGGACAATGACTATATCTCTGACGAGCATGCTGTCGAGATAGTTGAAACAGACAGTAATTCCATATCAGATAGCGATGGCAGCAATGGCGATAGTGACACTTCGGTTGCAACGCCATTGTCAGGCAAGTCAGATGAAGAGTTGAAAGCGATGCTCGTCGCGCTCCCGCCACACCCGGACGCCGCATATGCAAAGAAGATCATGGAAGAGAGAGGATACATGGTGCTGCTGACTGTGAAGGGGAATTACAAGGTGTTCAAACGTTGAAAGGAATGAGAAAGAGAATCAATGGTCAGAGGCTATCCGGCGATACCATCTTGAGGTTGCGGCCGTCATGACTCAGTTTTCCTAATTCAAGCAAGGTCCTATCCAGCGTCACAAGTTTGCTAATGTGACCGGACATCAGGTAGGATGCCAGGATAAGAGAGTCACGTCCGCCAATGCCATGGTCCTTGGCAATTCTCAATCCCAGCGCTACTGTACCATATGTTGTGTTGAGAAAAAGTGCCCTTCCCATGTATTCCAGAAGTAAGTCTGTCGTATCCTCCGGGTTGGCCTTCAGCTTGAATACACATGTATGGTAGGTTTCGTGTATAACAGTAGGATTTACGGCATGGTCTCTGTTGCGCAGAGAAGAGACTCTGTCGTGGTCTGGATGTGCAGCTACCAGGTATGCCACAAGGATATTGGAGTCTACTCCCAGATACTCTTTATCTCTTCTGGGCTTGGCCATTTTCTGATCGCCTTCACCTTTAGCACGCCATAGAATTTTGCCATGGTTGGCACGTCGCCCTTGACCTTCTCTATCATTATCTTTGATCTGTCGTCATCGCCGGCGGTCGTAATGTTTACGGTATCACCGTCTTTTAGCGAAAGCATTTCTGCCATGTCCTTTGGAATGGTGACCCGAAGGCTATTGCCTATCTTCTGCAACTTGACTTTTCTTGCCACCGCTGCCGTGGCTGCCATATGTATGTATATACAATATCGTATATACATATAAAGTTGTTGGAGCACTTGCTCTACAGCTTTTTCAGATCCCGAACGCGCTGTCGCCTTCCTCTATTGAAAACAGGTCTCCTCTCCTGGTAAACCTCGCCTATGCTATGTGCCGGTTGCTCCATCTTTCGATCGACTATCAGCTTGGTAATCTCTCCAAGCCCTGTTGTCGATCTTATGACCACGCCTCTCTTTTTGGTCACGGCACCGTACGATTCCACCAGGTTTTTCCTGTATGGCAAGGGGTGGCCCGGTCATTGCTCAAGCTCTTTCTAGGATCGTTAAGAATCACATGGCCAAAAGGATAACTCTGGGAAGGCAGGGGACGCGGACTGAAATCTGCGACCTAATTTAGTCGGTTTCTTGAATAGATACTTGTGGGGGTGAAAAAGTCAAGGCAGCATAAAGTTCCGGCTCGTAGCTGCCATCAGCAATATTCGGGATAATATTTTCCTGATATAGTCAATAAAATTAGAGGGATTCTTGGCCTCGAGGGCACGGTGAAATAACAGAAACAAACCATCGTTCATTAGCTGCTACAATAGCTACAGATACGTTTCGAAAGCCTCCCCGACACCCCTTTCTCAAGAGTTATTGATAGGAAAAATGAGCATCGGGAGAAGACGGTCAAGAGGATCTTTAGAACGAAGGTCGTATTTTGAGACCATCATTCTACTTTTTTTCATACCCCTCCCCCTGATATCGAGGTGACAGCTGGCATAAATAGCGGTCATTAGTTTGAAACCATGTAGGGATACCCTTTGGGAGATAAATCAGCTATAGAGTGGACTAATGCAACGTGGAATGTGATAACAGGCTGTGACAAAGTATCTCCTGGCTGCAAATATTGCTATGCAGAAAGGGTTGCTTTGCGACTAAAGAAAATGGGCACAAAAAAGTATCGCAACGGGTTCAACCTAACTTTCCATCCTGACACTATGGATTATCCATTGAAAATGAAACAACCTAGAATGATTTTTGTCAATAGCATGTCGGATCTGTTTCACGAAGATATACCCTTCAGCTTCATAAGTCAAGTTTTTGAAGTCATGAAGCAGGCCAACTGGCATCAATACCAGATACTTACCAAGAGAAGTGAGAGGCTCAAGGAATTTGCTGAATCATATGGAAAGTTTCCAGATAACGTCTGGATAGGTGTATCTGTAGAATTGGCTGCCTATAAGAAAAGGATAGACAATCTGCGCGCTGTAGATGCAAAAATTCACTTCCTTAGCCTGGAACCATTGCTCGGTCCTCTCGGAAGTTTGGACCTGAATGATATCGAATGGGTAATCGCAGGAGGCGAGTCGGGACCCCATCACAGAGAATGCAAGCCAGATTGGGTTAGGGAGATCAGAGACCAATGCGTAAGGGCAAAGGTTCCTTTCTTCTTCAAGCAATGGGGCGGAGCAATGTCAAAATCAGGTGGCAGATCCTTAGATGGTAAGTTATGGAGCCAATTCCCAAAAGTAAATAGCAGGAAAATTGAGAAGCTTCCTCTACCAAGATAGGCGGTGATGAGTCAGTGAATGACCTGTCCAAGCAATTTCCTATCAGGTCTTTGCAAGCTGGATGGGAAGAGATAGTTGCCTAGCGATGCATATCAATGGACCAAATCTCGGATTCAGATGTTATACAGCAATGTGAAAGAATGGAGCGATGATTCCTTCGATACAACCGAAAAACATGATGTTTGGTCCATGAAGAAACTGATTGCACTAGATTACTACGTGGGCCCTTTTACGCAGATAATGCGGTCTGCAAAATTTGAACGGTTGTATTATGTAGACCCTTTCGCTGGCTCAGGTCTGATCCGAGTTCTAGACAAGTATAGATTTCCCGGTTCTCCATTAGTGCCACTGTTTAGATATGACGAAGCGCCGTTTGACAAATACTATCTATCAGATATCAAAGCAAGTTATCTCACAAGCCTTGGGAATAGAATCAAGAGGATTCAAAATGATAGGAAGTTTCAGGTATACATAACAAAAAAGCCATTTAAAGAAGCCGCAAATAGTCTCTTCACAGGCATCAAGCCGAGATATTGGAAGTCGGCAGGGTATCTGGTGTTTCTGGATCCATTTGGATTTGAGCAGGTTGATTGGAATAGCATGAAAAGAATATTGACCAGCGGGGCCGTTGACATCATTTTTACCTTCATGACATTCGCCATAGTATGGAACAGGGATAACGAACAATCCAAGAAGAGCTTGAATGAATTTTTTGGCGACACTGAATGGCAGAAATTGAACAAGCAGGAAGAATATCTGAAGTACTATTGCGACAAGATTGAGTCCTTGGGATACATGAACAAATACAAGACTGTCACAATAGATGTCATCATGGATGGAGGTAGACGATACGACCTTATCCTTGCTACTCAAAGTCTAGGTGGTGTAAACGTACTTCGAGATCTAAAAGAACGAGTAAAGGCAGTTACTCCAGACTTGTTGCATGACGCCTTCGAAGCCACGGTTGGCAACCAAAGGGAAATCGATTCATACGTGAATAGAGAAGGTGAATAACGGGCTAATTTTGGAAGCCATCAGGAATGACTGTCTTCCGGTTCCGGCTAGCTCTTCAAATAGCATCTTTAGCAAACGAGCCTGATGCTGTCGACGAACGAGTCCAACGCCTGCGCAAACCTATCCATCTTTATGTAGTAGTTTCCCCGCGGTTTTCTGAAGCAGCCTTCCAACGGTTTGATTCCTTTCAGGCTGTCTAAAAAGGTCTGTCTTTTTTCTTCCGGCAGGTTCCCAACTGCAATCTGTATCATCCCCTCCGAGTCCATCTTGAATAGCATCTTTCCCTTGGTAAGGGTCGGAATGGACACCACAAACGATCCTTTCTTCCCGGTTCCCCATCCGACGGACGCCTTGCCTTCTGACTCGAGTCTTTTCGATTCGCCGTAAAGGCGCCTGACGACTGAAGCGCCTTCGTCCGAGATAATGAGTTCGGCTACATTATCATCTAGTTTCTTGAAGAATCTCTGCTCGTCCCATTCGGAACTTCTCTTGGGCGCAATCTTCACTCCCAATTCTGGGGCTAGATCCTTGCCCTCCATTCCCTGCTCG
Organism: Nitrososphaera sp.; assembly: GCA_036381375.1. Lineage (GTDB taxonomy): Archaea > Thermoproteota > Nitrososphaeria > Nitrososphaerales > Nitrososphaeraceae > Nitrososphaera. The sequence goes on from DASVCY010000060.1 coordinate 23,021, forward strand.
ATCAATGTTTCAAGTATTATGCGCCTGTGGCAGTCTTTGAGGTCATTCTCCATGCACATGAAGCATACGGGATTTTCAAATTGCTCAAGGATGCTTGCAGAAATGTTCGGCTTCACGTTCTCAACATACCACTTCATCGCGCCGCCCTGCTTTCTGATCTTTGATGGGATGCCGTAATCCTTCAGATGTTCGTACTTTATGCCGATTTCCTGCAGGTGCTCGACGAGGAATTTCTTGATGAAAGCCTTGTTCATGGAAAACGGATTGTGACGGACGTCAACCAAAGTTTTTACGCCGTTCTCCCTGAGTATTTCCAGGAATCTTTCGATGCCAAGTCCTTCGTAGCCTATGGTGAAGAATGCTGGCATAACTAGATTCTATCTATTCTTCCGGTGATATATAATAAAACATGTTTTCGTACCAGAGCTCAGATGGATTGCGCGAACTTGTTGACCAACTCCAACAGGTAAATCTAAATTCTGACCGTATTTCCTCGCGAGGTCCATGAATGCATTAATAAAAGGAACGCACCTGAACTTGTTGAACGGTGGCCGCAAGACCGCGATGGCAAAGTCTTCGAACAGCCCTCGCTCGCGGACGTCATCTATCCTGACATATTGCACCTTGTAGCTGTCCTTGTCTTGAGGATATTCTTTATGGACTTTTATCATCATACAAAGGTCTGAAGACTTTTCAGGTTGTCGGCTGGTGACGCTCAGGTGGTCATTCATGCGATTGCCTATGCCTTTGTCCTCCTTCGTCCTTCCAACATAGATGATCTCCTTCCCGTCTGGGGTTCGTATCGCGTAGACTCCAGGAAAATTGTAAGCTTTGCGATTCTTCTTCACGTCGGCGATGTTGTGGAGGGGCGCGGAAACAAGCAACATCAGCAGGTCCTTCAGCTTAGATGTGTTCTCTTCTATTTTCTTGTCGATATCGTCCATTGGTTCGGTAACTTTGTCAGAAGTTAATTATGCTTCAACCTTGTCGCTGAAAAGACATTGGCGATCAGACATTTCTAAGGTCGCCTGCTGGAATGTTGATACCGCGAGCTTGGAATGATGAGCAGGCCGGGGACAGTGATGCAGCTTGTACCAGTGACGAAATAACGGTCAGGATGGGGCTGAATAATGCTCAGGCGCCGTATATCAAACATGACTATACAAATCCCATCGCCAGATTTGCCATCACAAATATGAGAGCTACCTGAAAGACTCCCTGGCTCCCGGCGAGCTTGATGTTCCTCATTCCCCACTTTATTATCTTCTCCCTGTTGGGCTCTTTCTTTTGGAGTTCCAGAAAGACCCGTATCTCTGTGGGCATTAGAATCCCAAATCCCTGCACGGAAAGAATTATGACAATGACTACTGCTGCGATTATTGTGGGCGATGAAAATGTCAGCATGCCCATCCTACCGGCAAGGGTTATGCCAGAAGTTATTGCGGCTGTAGCGAGGGCCGGCATGAGGAATAACATCACTGGCACCAGCTTTTTGATTACCTGTGTCCTGGCCTGAGGATCCAGTCCCTTCATCACCTGGCTCATGACAATGCCCATAAACAGGTCGATTCCAGTCCACGTGCCTCCTGTCATGACGTGCACGTAATTGAGATGGAGTAAATTCCCGAAAGCCAGGACTACTACAAGAGCAGCGATAGGTACGATCAGGGTAACAAGCGAGTACGGTGAAATAATTTTCTGCCTCTTTTCCTCTATCAAAGGCGAACTCCATTAGAGCCACGAATATTTAAGAGAATGGGCGAAAAGTCCACCGGACTTGCCCGATAGTACTTCAGGCGAATGCGAAAAAAGAGTGACCTTTTGGTTGCCTTCCCCAGCTTGAAAATGCGATACTTAATAGGATGTCCATTGTCAAGGCAATCTGGTAGCAATAGATCATGTCTAGCAGGCAAGTATGGAAAAAATGCACGTTCTGCAATAATGGCAGGAAGACCTGTTTTCGGTGTGGAGGAAGTGGCAAGGTCTCTCCGGGGTGGAACACTTGCTCCGATTGCAGGGGCTTTGGGACTGTGTTGTGCAACGAGTGCGGCGGCAGCGGCGGCAGGCGCGAAACAATCTGGTCACCCGAGTAGAATTTTATGCCCGCTCTATTCATTGGCAGGCTGGTATATGGGTCTGGGTCTGGAGCTCACGCCTTCCCTAAAGGTCGCTCTTGCGGAACTATATTACAAGGAATTCTGCGACCAGCAGGGCTGGGCATACGTACCGCTCAGAGACATCAACTTCAAGAATGGCAACAATAACATCCTGATTTTCAGTAAAGGTCCTCGCAGGATAAGCGTAAGGCTAATGGACAAGATCGTCCCGGAAATCAGGGAAATTTCAAGGCCACTTGATAATGGAAATTTCTTTGTATTTGACTACCTTGCATGCAGGGTCGGCCAGCAGGAAAAATACGAGGGAGAAATGCTTGCCAGCCCGGCGGCACTTTGCTGGGTCAAGATCGGGAAAAGCGCATTCTCTAACGGGCAGATAGACGCCCTGGAGAGGATAAAACTTCCTCTGCTGTTTTCCGGATAAGAAACCTGCTTGTGCAGCCGGGAAAAATTGAGATAAAATGGGAAATGAAATCCGGTCAGGAGTGGCTAGACGAGCTTGAAGACCAGAGAGACCAGGCAGAGTCTGACGATGACTATTTGTGAACCAAAAAAGAAGGAAGTGGAGGACGAGGGCAACGAGTTCGCTTACGCGAGGACTCCCGTCTCTGTTATTAATTGCCAGCAGTCAACGCAATAGTTGCCGGTGGCTGTAAAGACCTCCGCTTCCTTCTCCTTGCAGTTTTCGCAGGCTATGGTTTCGGACATTCTTTTCTCCCCTCTTTTTCCCCTTCCACTAGTATGCGGCCCGCGAATTAAATCCTTGGCGGCCAAGAGTAACGTTGTTCCGGTTGCGGGTCGGAAGCTATATCATTGGCGACAATGTGGGGGGCTCCATGGAAGCAACAAATCGGTCAACTATGGCCATAGCTATTCTGGCAATCGGCCTGGTGGCCAGCATAATAGTGGCGGCATTGACGCAAAACAGCGCTACTGCACAGCAGCAGAACCAGGTTATCTACAGGATACAGGAAACCAAGATGTCCACCACTGCCCCTGTGGCCCATACGGGGAACCTGCCACATGCGGTGGTGTTTGCGCTCCCGCTAAGAGATGACGGCAAGATATACACCGGGAGGGTCACGTTCACAGCCAGCAAGCCCATCGAGGTCGAGGTGCTGCACGTATACGATCCAGCACAGGAGCCTGACGCGGAACACGGGGCACCCCCTACCGCAGTGATAAACGGCACCCTGATTACCTATTCTCACCTGACAGGCATCGTGGACAACAACTATATTCTGGGAGATGTGCCGACTGCATCCGGCACGTTTGAATTCACAGGGAGCGCGCTTGTGTTCCACAAGAGAAGCTCAGAGCCGTTCACCGTCACGTACACGATTGACGCGGCAGTAAAACCCCTTACCCAATGAATGCAGTGGGGGGTCTCACTCCCTTTTTCTTTAAAATCGCTATTGTTGTGGTGATTCAGGATACTTACCTGTATTCGTCGCCACAGTCCCCGATGCTCTCAAACAGGTTGTTTGACCTTTTGCACACATCTTCGATCATGCTATTGTCGTCGCTGTCCAGCCTAAATCCAAAGACCCGTGCATTGTCATCGATGTGGTTTGATATCCCAAGCCGCGCCCCGATGATCACTCCTGCAACAGCGGGCTTGTCGAGGATATAACGAGTGGCAACGTTTGCGATGCTGACTCTGTGTTTTTTCGCTATCGTGTCCAGCGTCGATAGCAGTTCTTGGAACAGCTCCCAGCCTCCCCATGCGTCTATCATCCGCTTGTATTTCTTGAGGCTCGCAGTGTCCAGATCATAAGGCTCCGGGTTGCCGAGATATCGCTCTGACATGAGCCCGCCACAAATGGTACCATAGGCAAGAAGGCTCGTCTCGTTGTCCTGGCAGAATTTCACCATCTTGACCTCCGGCCTCCGGTCGATTATTGAATACTGCACCTGGTTTGACACTATCTGGAGGCCGGCGTCCTTCATTATCTCCATGCGTTCGGTGTCAAAGTTGGTCAGACCCACATTCCTAACCTTGCCCTCGTTTCTAAGGTCTGACAGGTACTTTAGCGCGTCGATGTAGTACGGGTTGTTATAGTCCCACCAGTGGAACTGCACAAGGTCAAGGGAGCTGACCCTCATGCGCCTGAGCGAGCGGTCGATGCTTGCCTGCGCGATCTGCTTTGTTATCTTCTGGGGCTCTGGCACCCACTTTGTAAGGGCCTGCATTTTTTGCCGCTCCTGTTCTGGCAGCCTCTCCCTGAACTCTCCGATAAAATCCTCAGCCGGGCCGTAAATGTCTGCGAGGTCCCACGTGGTAAAGCCCGCGTCGTGATATTTTCTCATATCCTCCACTGCGGCCTGTGGGTTTATGCGCCCATGCGCCCCTGCAACCTGCCACATCCCGTTTAGGACCCTGCAGATCTCCAGTCCCGGTGCCAGCTGGTAGTGCTCCATGCTGCTCACTCTTTTCTCGCTCCATGCCGTCATAAATCTTATCCATAAATCCGAATAGTCCTCATGAACCGATCACTACCTCCGCAATGTATTTGTAATATTCTCCATCGTATACAAAGCTGACCCCGAGGCCGAAATTCAGCTGTTCTTCTGCAGCCGTCCTGCTTCCAAGCTTCTCTGCATATTTTTGGATAAGGAGTTCTTTTATCTCTGAAACCTGCCTGCTAGTCATTTCTATTCTAGCACGTGAGGGGTCTTCTTGTCTGTTATTTGCTGCTAGTTCCATGACTGCTTCATAAAATTCAGGATATCTCTGGATTTCTTGTTCGGACAACTCGATGACTTCAGCCATATTGTTGCCTGCCTTTGCGTCTTCGTCAATCTGAAGAAATGTGGGATATCTCAGTTCCGGAGCGAACGGATTTGAAAAGCCTGTTGCTACCGCTAGTAGGACTGCGGCACCTGCGATAGCTATTGGGGTGGCAATGATAGCAATCTTGGACCGTTGCAACCAGCTTTTGGATATGAGAATCGCAATAATAAAGCTGAGTGCATACCGAAACACTCGATTCAAACACCCATTAGCGCAACACTACCAATCTTGTTGTAAGCTAGCTTGAAGCATTGAAAATGTTGACTCTTTTGTTTTTCAAACAACGATTTCAGTGGATGTTGCGAAAAACGAAAGCATGGCGCAACATACACCCGCAGACAGTAACGAAAGATAAACCATGGCAGATGGCGCTGAACAAAGAAGATCCAGACGTAAACGTACGTGTGTATGACGCAAATATTGCAGAGGGAGCCACAAGGGAAGAGGGCAACGGAAATATCGCGGTATAAACAGGGAGCGCGCGGGCCGGGGCACAACCGTCAATGGATGGCAAGACTCGCCGGCCAGTTGCAACCGTGCAATCCCGAAAAGGCTGCGGGTGGTGGAGCGTTCACGCATTTCAGTCGTGGTCTGAAGTTCCGAAAGTAAGCAACGAGAAAAACAGAGAAGAAAAAGAGGGATGCTCTGGCCCGCAATAACGTGCATTGGGCGGGTCAGCAGTTCATCCCCGCCAATCAAATTGCATTAATTATTGTCGTATTCAATGATGATGGCCACCGCAGCCACATCCGCCCATGCCATGGTGTCCGTCCGATGATGACGATCCTGCGCATGATGGGCACTTGCTGGAACCGTTCTCGGACATGAACATGACTCCGCATGAGATACATTTTGTTTTTTGCAATCCTTGCATGCAGTCATGCTGCAACCGCCAGAATATTAACCACGCGTCTTTCTCTGGATCGCAAGCAGGCTCTTCCTAAAGAGCGAGACCAGAAGCATGGCATCCTTTTCCGTTGGCACGCTCTTTGCCAGGACTTTCCTGACCGCTGCCTCGAGCAGCGGCTTTTTGTGAAGGTCATAATTGCTAGCGTCTGCAACCTTGCATACATATTGAAGTACAAGGTCAATGTCATACTGCGACGCACGCCTCATGTTCTTCTTTGTCTTTTTTGCCGGCAACTCTGGCAGTGGTTTTGAAATTTCATACAAGATAACTGCAAGGGCATGGGATACGTTCATTGTGCGGTATTTCGTCTTTGTATCAATCAGCGCTACGAGGTCGCACATTGCGAGTTCTTCGTTGTTGAGGCCAGAAGCTTCTCTGCCCAGCAGTATGCAAAAGTCCTTGTCATTGCTTTCGTGGATTATTCTGGATAGCTGCTCCGGGTCAACGGACTCGCGCAGGACGTTCAGCCTGCTTGTGGCTGGTATTGCAGTTGTTCCGACGAGCACGTCAAATTTTTTCCTCAGTTGCTTTAGGGTGACTGTCCTGGCGGCCGCAAGGACGTCCTTGCCGTGTGTAGAATATCTCACTGCCTCAGCCATGTCAAAGTTTGGCCTGACAAAGTACAACTTTTTGTGGCCAAAATTCTTCATCAACCTTGCAACGTGGCCGACATTGATGTGCCCCTGGGGCTCGACCAGTGCGACTGCTATCACCGCAATTATTACGCCAGAACCTGGCCATTTATGCTTTTGATTTTTCCAAACTGCAAGTCTTGTGGTAATAACAGATAATTCACTATTGCAGAATCGGCAAAGCAGGGCTGCTGTTTTCTTCAAGCACTTACCGTGCTTCCAAAATTCACCTCAAATGACTCGAATGGATGGTGGAGTCTACCCTGTTGCAGATTCTAAGTTTTATACTAGCGAATTATTTTATGATTGGAACGTGCTGAGTAAAAGCCAAGATGATGTTCCGGGCATCACATTGATGGGGGTTTTCTCGTAGTGGTTGATGGGGATAACAAGGAAAAGCTTGTGAAACTGCTTACTGCGATCTTTCAATTTGATGCAGAAGACCTGGACTTTGGCATTTACAGAATACTCAATTTCAAAAAGAGAGAGATCAAAGAATTTCTCAACAGAGAGCTAATCGAGGAAATAAACAGACAGCTAAAGGTTCTGAGAAGCGAAGAACTAAGGAAGCAGGAGTTGGAACTTGATAAACTCAAGAAGCAGCTTGTAGATCTGGGAGTCCAGGACTACGAGAACAACGCAAAATACCGGGAGAAGAAGAAGCAACTTGAAAACGTCAGGGTTTCCGCTGAACTGGAAAACGAGATCTACAATCACATTTACACCTTCTTCTCAAGGTATTATGATAGGGGAGATTTCATTGGTAAGAAGAGATATGGAAGCAAGGAAAAGTATGCCATTCCCTACAACGGCGAAGAAGTCCTGCTGCATTGGGCCAACGATGATCAGTATTATGTTAAAAGTGGGGAATCATTCAGAAGGTTCTCCTTCGTGGTTTCGGGGCTGAAGGTCAACTTCCGGGTGGTAGAGGCGGAGGAAGAAAACGGGGGTGCCAAAGCAGAAGAAAACAAATACTTCATTGTTTCTCGAAATAGGGTCTACGGTTGGGCTGGAAGCAACGAACTCGACATATATTTTGACTACAGGGCGCTTACAGATGCAGAAAAAGCCAAGTATTCAAGACCAGATCAAGAACGGATTGACGACCAAAACCTTCGAGCAATACAAGAGTCATTAGAGAAAGAGAGCAGGGCCAGAGAGCTACTCAAGCAGGACGAGCGCGGAAATACGCCGATAAGCAAGAACCTGCGCAAATACACGAGGAAGAACTCCTCAGACTATTTCATTCATAAGGACCTGAAAGGCTTCCTGGAAAGAGAGCTAGACTTTTACATCAAGAATGAAGTTGTCGATTTGAGCGACGTTACACAGCTTAACGTCGAACATTTCAACAGGTACATTCTCGAAATCAAAGTGATAAGAACCATATGCAACCGGATAATCGACTTCTTGTCGCAGATCGAGAATTTCCAGAAGAAAATCTGGGAGAAGAGAAAGTTCGTGCTTAGGACAGACTACTGCATCACGCTTGACTACATCGATGAGAAATACTATCCCGAAATTCTGAAAAATAAGGACCAGTTAGAGGAATGGAAAAAGCTCTATGGTTTTGAGATCAAAGAAGCAGTCAAGAAGCTCAAGGGAACCCTGAACGGTCATGGAGGCAACAGCATTGACGAAGTAAGGGTTCTAAAAAATAATCCCACACTAATGATCGACACCAAATTCTTTGATCCTGAATTCAAACTCGAGCTGATTGAAGATATCGGGGTCTCTGATGAGAAAACCAATGGTATCCTGATCAAGTCGGAGAACTTTCAGGCCTTGAATCTACTCAGCGCAAAATACAAGGAGAAAATAAAGTGCATACACATAGACCCTCCATACAATACTGCGACCTCTGGCTTTCTGTACAAGAACAATTATCAGCACTCTAGTTGGCTTTCAATGATGAAGGACCGAGTGAAACTAGGTATCGACTTGCTTCAAGCAGATGGTTCATTTCTTTGTCATATTGATGAGAATGAATACGAAAGGCTGCATCTGCTTTTGGAAAAGTTCCCTCTTCCAGATGCAGGCACCATTGTCTGGGACAAACGGAACCCCATGAATGCAGGTCGGGGAGTAGCAACTCAACACGAGTATATTATTTGCAGGTCTGGATGGGATGAGCCTATTTATCTCAACAGTGGAAACGCAAGCGCCATGCTCGAAGCTGCGGCTTCAATAATCAAGAAACATGGGGGCGTCACCGAAGCAGCACGGAAGGAATACGCAAAATGGGTTTCCGACAATGACAGACTAAGTGGCGGCGAAAAAGCGTATCGTTATCTGGATAATGAAGGTAAAGTTTACCAAAGTGTCAGTCTGAGAGCTCCAGAACCACGAACTGATCCAAAATTCTTCAGACCTCTCATTCATCCAGTTACAAAAAAGCCCTGTCCGGTTCCTCCAAATGGGTTTTCACGCACTCCAGAAACGCTTCAGGACATGATTAAGAATAACGAGATTCTGTTCGGTCCCGATGAGACCACACAGCCAAGGCAAAAAGTCTTGCTAACTCCAGAATCAAAAAGGCAAATTTCATCCGTAATTCAAGATGCGCATAAAGGTAAGGCAGATGTGGCTTTGTTGGGACTTGATTTTCCGTATTGTCATCCTGTATCACTATACAGAGACCTGCTGGGTGCAGTAGCAAATAGTCCCAACGATATTGTAATCGATTATTTCGCCGGTTCAGGCACAACTGCCCATGCAATCCTTGAACTGAACAAAGAAGACAAGGGAAACCGCAAATTCATTCTCGTTGAAAGCGGTCCGTATTTTGACACTGTGACAAAGCCCAGAGTTCTCAAAGTCATCTATTCTCGAAACTGGCGCGACGGAAAACCGCTAGATAATGATGATGGGATTCACAAGCAGATCATCAAGTATCAATATTTGGAGCAGTACGAGGACGCTCTGGAAAACATCGAATTTACACAAAAGAAACTGGGCGAGTTTTCAGATTACTTTGTCAAGTATATGCTTGATTTTGAAACGAAGGACAGCAGTGCCTTCTTGAATATAGACAAAATGAAGAACCCGTTCAATTATAGGATAAACATAATTGAAGACTATCAATCGAGGGAGGTAGCTGTCGATATGGTTGAAACATACAACTACCTGATTGGTCTGGAGGTTGAAAAGATTCGGCTATTTGTGAACAACCAGGATAAGAACAGAAGGTATGTGGTCGTAGAAGGTAAACAGGGAGATAGAACAGTAGTCGTCATATGGAGAAACGTTGAAGACATTGATATCGAGGGAGACAAGAATTTCATCCAGAAAAACATCTTGGTCAAACAATTTGACGAGGTTCACATTAACGGCGACAGTCTAGTAAAGAATGCCATCCTTATCGAAGAACAATTCAAACAGCTAATGATTGGAATCCAGTTATGACTGAGCAAATCGGTCTGAGACACAAGCTTGTACTCTTCAAGCACATGCTGGACTACTTCGGAGTGCCGGACATGCTGGCACTAAGGGAGACTTTGAAGAGAGAAAAAGGAACATACGACGCAGATGGCAAGAGTTACTACTTCAAAGCCTTGGAGGGCTTGAACATAAAGATCGATGAAGAATTACTCGAAAGATATGACCAGAATATCAAGTCCTATCTCAACCATATCAATAAAACTAGAAGTGAGAAAATTCAGCTCAAGTACTTCCAATACCTGTCTGTTTTGTTTACTGAAATTTTTCTAGACAACCGGTTCAATAGAGACGGCGACTTTCTGAAAGAGCTGAACGACTTTGTGGAAAGGGAGAATAGGGAGAATAAAAAGAACTATCCTACATTCTCAAAGGACGACCTGTCAAAATTAGCTTACTGGATGGCAACAGGTTCTGGGAAAACTCTGGTCATGCATATAAACTGGTTACAGTTTCGCAAGTACAACAAGAAGAGGATGGACAACATCCTACTAATCACACCAAACGAAAGCCTATCGAAGCAGCACCTCGAGGAATTGAAGAGGAGCAGCATACCTGCAAAGATCTTTAGCGATGCTGACAGAGAGAAAAAAGATGTTATTCAGATCATCGAAATTCACAAACTTGTAGAAGAGAAGAAAGGGAAAGGCGTAAGCGTAGAGGTATCGTCATTTGAAGGGAATAATCTTGTCTTCGTGGACGAAGGTCACAAGGGATTTTCCGGCAGGGCATGGAAAAGCCTGAGGGACAAGATATCAGAAATCGGATTTACATTTGAATACAGCGCAACTTTCGATGAAGCAATTAGCTCAAAGAAGGATGAACTGGTAGATGAATATGCCAAGGCAATAATAATGGATTATTCGTACGCCCATTTCTATTACGATGGATTTGGAAAAGAGTTCACAGTCCTGAACTTGAAGGATACAGAATACCAGACCCACAAGGAACTGATCCTTGTGGCCAATCTCCTATCCTTCTACCAGCAGTCGAAATATTATAGAAAAAACAGAGACAGTCTGAGGGACTTTCACTTCGAGAGACCTCTCTGGGTATTTGTCGGCAACAGCGTCAGCAGCCAGAAGGGAGACAGGTTTGACGAGGACACACTGTCTGACCTCCAGTTTGTTGTAGCCTTTTTCAACAAGTTTCTCGCTGAAAAAAAGGAATCAATCAACCGGATTTCCGATATCATGAACGATAAGCACCCTCTCAATGGAAAGGATGGAGAGATCCCATTCTCAAAGATATTACCATTGATCAAGGGTGAAAAGCTGTCCCCTGAGGAGCTGTATGATGATATTTTGGAGATCGTATTCAATTCTGAGCACAGCGGGAGGCTTGAGCTCTTTAACATAAGCAATGCGGCCGGAGAAATCGGGTTAAAAGTGTCTACCGCCAAAAAATATTTTGCCCTAGTTTACATCGGTGATGTTGTATTCTTTAGGAAGAAACTTGAAGCAAAACATGACATGGTGTTTCGAGACGACAAATTCTCGGATTCAATATTTAACGCCATAAACACAGAAGCGTCTCCAATCAATATCTTGATAGGATCAAGAAAATTCATTGAGGGGTGGAACAGCTTCCGTGTTTCCGCAATGGGGCTTTTGAACATGGGTAAGAGCAAGGGCTCGCAAATAATCCAGCTTTTCGGACGAGGTGTCCGGCTACATGGATACAACAACCTTATGAAGCGTTCAAAAATGTTGGTAGAAGAAAGGGTCCTCGATAGGCAGGCAATCCCTCCAGAATTAGGGTATCTTGAAACTCTTAACATTTTTGGAATTAAGGCCGACTATGTAGACAATTTCAGAAAGCAACTGGAAGAGGAAGGTATATCTGAAGAAGAAATAATCAATCTTGAAATTAAGAAGAATCCCAACTTTCTGAAAAGAAATCTGATCACGTTGAAACAGAAAGATAAAGAGGAATTCACAGATGTAGTAATACTAGAATACAGCCCTTCAATACCTCCGATAAGGTTGGATCTTAGGCCAAAATTCGAGATGTTTGAGAGCATTGGATCTCGGGCCAGTGAAGCCCAGATCGAAGAGGCCACCATCCCGCTGGAAGAATACATCGATTATTTCGATTGGGATAAGATCTATTTTGAACTGTATAACTATAAGCAGCAAAAAGGGTTCTACAACCTACATCTAGACAAAGATGCGCTCCTAAGAATAATGGGTGGGAAGAACTACAAGGTTATTTTAGACAAGACTTTCGACATGAAATCATTCGAGCAACTCGGAATTCTCCAAAATCTCTGCTTGCGGATTTTGCAAAAGTACATCACAGAGCTCTACAACATTCAGAAGAGAAAGTGGATAACTGACCGCCTAGAATACGGCATACTGACGGAGGATGACGAAAACTTCCAAGATTACAGAATAGTCGTAGAAAAGAAGGAAGAAGTGTTAATTGGACAAATTAAGAAGCTGATAAAAGATGCAAACAAGATCTACGAAGAAGACAGAAGAGAACTGCCTAGCATTGTGTTCGACAGGCACCTATACCAACCACTCATAATCAAGAGCAAGAAAGTGATCACGATTCCCACAGGCTTGAATGGAGGCGAGGAGAGACTGGTTAAAGACATGAGAGAGTACTTCCTGAAAAAGAAAGACAGTGAACAGATTAAGAAATTGCAGTTTTACATCTTTAGGAATCATAGTAAGAAGGGGATAGGATTCTTTGCGGAAACCAACAACTTTTATCCCGACTTCATCCTGTGGGTCATTGACGGCAAGAAACAGAAGATCGCCTTCATCGATCCTAAGGGTCTCATACACGGCCCGGCAGAAAATATAGCCAAGATCAAAGTAAACAAGACTCTGAAGGAGATTGAATCAAGACTTGAGCGAAAAGATGTCGAGCTATACTCGTTTATAGTAGCGGGGAAAACCAGTTCATTTGAGAAGATAAAAGGTTTGGCAGGCATGGAAACAAAGGCAGAGTTTGAGAATAACCATGTTGTCTTTCAAGAAGATGCAGACTATGTAGACAAGATAATTACAAGGATTGCTGATTAGCGCCACGTACGTGACTTGCTAGCCTACAAATTTACTTCATGCACTTTTCCGTTTCCCGCGATCACCTTGAGGCATCACTATCGTCTCGATGCTTGCAATGATCCAATCGGCTGCCCCCACCACTGGAAGCCTGTCGTTTACCGAGATTGGGTAGATGTAGGCCCCATCCTTGCATTCATTGGCCGAACAATGTAACTATTCCTTGGCGAGAAGAACGTTCCAAAATTCATCGAGTTGGTTGGAAGGGCCAGCAGCTGTGATGTGCTGGCAGTAGCAATACCTAGAATCGCTTTTGGTATGACCGCTTTCGTCTTCGACCTTGGCAGATCAGTCGCGGCTGGCAGAATACAATTTCGTATCGGTGGTGATGCTAATGAACATGTCGCTGCTTCCTGTGTTGTCCGCGGTCGTAGTTTTTGACTGCAGTATCATTCGCTGCGAAAACTTCTTTATTAACCCGTTCGTGTTTGTTAGGCAACAAAATTTGGATGAAAACTGGCAGAAAGATGGAAATCAACAAAGATGCAAGGGAATCCCCTTCAACAGATCCAAGGGAAAGATGGAATAAAGAAACGAAGGGCTAACTTGCTAGCATGGTATTTCTTTGAAATACCCGCATTGGCAAATTAATACTGCAGAGCCGCCTTCAATTTCGCTCTCTGCAATGCAGACGGCCTCGGATTCTGACCGCCCGCACTTTGGACATTCCTTAAGGATGGTTCTCAAGGTGTCTGTAGCACAACCTTCTAGCCCTCATCTTTATGGTTTATGTATGGATGTTCTAGTTTATCGCGACAAAGCTTTTTGACATTATTAAAGTACATTCGGCGATAGTGGTCTGAAATTGTTCATGCATAAAATGCCGCAAGTGCAGCATCTATCTTGTCCTCGGGCACTCCGAAAAATTCGAACGCATCTTTTGGGATTGTGACCTGAAGGTTAGAGTTTGATCTAGCCTTCAGGTACGCATCGGACGCTCCTTCCATAAGCGGTCTGGCATATGTATTCCACCGAGCTAGGCTCTCAGATTCGGGCTCATTCAAGATAGCTGCCAGTCTTGCAAAGGCTGCGATTGCACCCACTCTGTATTTTTGCAGCATCATCTTGCGCGGATCATTGTCCGGAAGCGAGGGAACAAGCGAGCATATGCGGAACTGAAATTCATCAAGGTTCTTCGCTATGCTTGCAGTCTGCCCGATCGCCGGCATGCTTTTTCTGGCAGTCCGCATGTCTGGCACTGATGCTGCCCCAAAAATACCCGGAATGCCCTTGATGCTCAAGTCAGAAGTAGTCACGCCGTCTCCTGATAGGACCCGGATGCAGCCAGAGCCAGCCAGATGTCTTGAGACTATTGCGCTTAGTATCGACGCCAATTCTTCCTCTTAATAGTGGCACTGACGGGCATTAAAAATAGTGGTGGCCTTGATGATTTTGGGCAGCAATGATTGCTGCTGCATATATTGCAAGGAAAGATGGGCATGCCGTCGACCAAGAAGAAAAATCATCGCAAGAGATGATCCGACTTTGAATATTCCGACAAGTGTGGCAGCTTACCATAGATATAGGCGAGAAAGCCCACGTTCTTTAGACGTGGGATGAATCGCCATCACATATTTTAGGAACTTCTGAGATAATTGCACTCTATCCATCCAGCGAGGCTGCGATGGTGAACCTGAAAGCGAGGCTTCTCAGGGGATCAGTGCGGTGCAATGCTGAGTGATGCGGTCGCCTATACAGCGACAGAGCGAATGCGGGATAAAAAGGTGAGAAGCAGCTCCACCGAGGTACAGGCACACGGTCTCTGTATCAGGGGGCATCTTGACTATCCCCATTGAACCTCTGGTGATTGCAGACAGGAGCAAGGTGATCACAGGGGAATCCCACATGCGTGAGCGGTGGGAGTAGTCAAAGAACGATACATGGAAAGAGCGGTAAACCCATCTCGTCATGTGTCGATCAAAAATCATTCATGTGTGATATAAGAAATTCATGAAGTGTTCTTGTAAAGAAGAATAATTTGTATTTAACTTACGCTTTATGGGAATTATAATCAAAACAAAATATTTTTATGTAATTCATGTCAATATATGGTGATGACGTCGAAAGCCATGGCTTGACCGTGGCGCTTGGCGGACAAAACTGCATCGAACAAAAAACGCGACTTTAACGGCATGGGCTGTAACAAGGTCGTTGATGCAGGATCGCCAAGCGCCCCCTTTTACCTCTGATTTCTGTGAAACTTTTTCCTGTAGATGCAACCCAACTGATTAAGAATTATGCACGTATCTTGCTGACGATGCATTGCAAACTTGTTATAGCCTTTGTAATCGCTGTTGCCGCTACCATCGCCGGAATTTCAGGCACAGCATTGGCTCAAAACCAAACATCACCATCATCATCAACAACAACAACAACGGCGACAAACGCTACTACTACAACTGCGTCAAACATGACCCTTGATGAGGCAAAGAAACTCTACCTTTCCGTATGGAACCAGACTGAGTTTAATGCTACTTTTAGCACGTATGTCCAGCCGTTCACTGCCGCAGGCTATGGCGTCTATGAAGAACACGGAACCACATTTGAACCCGGCGAATCAATGGTGCTTTATGTCGAGCTCGTCGGCTATGACCACATGCGCGTTGTGGACGACCAGGGCAATCCTCTGTACCTGATCAACATGACTGCCGACTATATCATTTCGGATGCAAACGGAACCGAGCTTCAGTCGATCGAAGACGTGCCAGCAGGGAGCATAGTATCGCACAGGCCCAACACAGAGCTCTTTCTGGAGCTTTCGCTGACGCAGGAAAGGCCGTTTCCAGAAGGTGAATACGTGATCACATATGTCATCACAGACGAAGTGTCAGGCGAGAGCGCTGCTGTTGAAAAGCAGGTCACCGTCGCCAGGCAGACAGCGTCGTCCGGCACGGTGTGATCACGGCGCATAGTCTACGAGGTATCTGGTGCCTCCAAACGAGGGGTCAATCCTCGCCAGCACCTCTACCCAGTAACTGAACTGCGAAGGATTGGCAATGTACAGGTCCTCTACCGGAAACTCTACTTTGTTTCCAGGCATGTCCTCGATCTTGACGGGCCGGAGGATGAACGTATTGACAGTAGCATCATAGACTGCAAAATACCAGCCATCTATTGTGGAGTTGCCGGTGGCAAAATGTGGGAACATGATTGTGTATTGCTGCGTCCTGTTGGTCACAGGGCTTGTGGTAATGATCTGCCAGCGATAGATCGTTTCGTATTCAAGACTGTTGTTCGGGTTGCCTGCAAGGTTGATCGTGAAAAAGAATGCGTCGCCTCGCTTTACCACGCTGGCGCCAAGGATGTCGTGGTAGTCCCTCTTGACCTGGTCGTCGTCGTCACCCCCGGTCTGCACAGCCACGGCGTCACCTGCTGCATCTACGATCCTGCTTTCGGCGTTGTCATAGACACCCACAGTTGCATCACTATTACCAATGCTTTGCGGAGCATAGGGGCTCAGGGCTATTGAGACTGGGACTAGAGCTGCGATTGCCACCGCTACTGCAAGGATGTACGGCCCCTTTACCACATACACAATCATGTGCAGGTGGTATTTTCACATTTTGCCGATTATGGGGTAAGTTGCATATGTCGAATTTATGAAATCATGGAGGTGAGGGTGGGGGTAATAAGGAGCAGGCCCTCTACCATTATACAAGTAGCTGCAGGAGAGTATGAAAAAGATGTCCGGAATACGCTTTCGCTAGAGATGGAGCACCCCAGGCGCTCCCGCATCCGCTGGACCCCGGCGCCCTAATCTCGAGTTCTATGGCTGCTTGCGTGCATATATGTCAGGCCATTATGTGCCAAGGAATAAAAGGTCACAGATGTAATACTGCAATGCATTGTTAAGAGCAATGGTCCTGGGCATCGCAGTTGGAGCCGCGATCTTGCTATACTTCTCGCTCATACTTTATGTCATTCCAGAGTCGTACCAGCTACAGCTGCGCAGGCCGGAAGCAGTTGTGACGGATGTCAGCCTTTCTGAGGAAGAGGTCGCACTTGGGCAATCATTCGTCATTTCAGTCTCGGGGACGAACAGGGGCGACGACGCCGACATGCAGATCGTCTCTATAGGATTTCCAAACCTCACGAGGACTGACAACAACGTTGGGATAGTCGATCACAATTTCGACCAGACTCCTGATAGGATAAACGCTGGTGACGAGGTGGGCTCGGCGTACGGTGGAACTGAAGTTACGGTAAAGGCACAGCATGCATCCATTGAGGCATTCAGCCGGCCATGGAGGGGAGGCAATACCTATAGCATCGACCTGAGGGTGGAGCCACAAACAGAGGGGAGGTTTATGATTTTCGTAAAGTCAGTCGCTTTCCCCCACAGCTGGGACGGTGCCCACTGGCCGGCCGAAGGCACGGTTGACTACCAGCAGGAGTTTGTGCGGGTGTATGACGTGCAGGTCACAAAAAAGCCTTAATTATCGAATGTGCGAAAATGTGTCGATGAATTATTACCGGCAGAGCCCTGCTCAGCGCATTATCGGCTCAAGCTCTAAGCTCCTTGCAGGCTATGTGTTGGTAAGCGTAGGCGTTATACTTGCGGCCGGAGGCGGAAGCTGGGACATCAATAACCATTTGCTCAACAAGCCTGAAACCTTCTTCGCCCCTCCCCATGCGGTCCTCTATACCGGAGTGGGGGCAGTAGTCGCCGGTGCGGGAACGCTATTTTCTACTTCTAGGCGGGCCGGCTTTATTTCCCGGCCGGTAAAGCTGGTCATAGCCGGCGTAATTCTGTTAGTGGTCGCAGGGCCTGTAGACTTTGCATGGCATTCTGCTTTTGGTCTTGACGGCCTGCTGAGCCCCCCTCACTTTGTGCTGGTAAGCGGGATGGTGGTGAGCGGCATCAGTGCCCTTGCAGGCATGGTGCATCATGGCAGCATGGCCTTCCGGGAGTTTCGTCTTGCGCCTCCTCTTATCCTGATCGGTGTTCTGCCGGTGTGGCTGGCACTCTCTGGAATAGTGGATATGTTCTCACTACCCTTCTCAAAAACAGACTACTTCAATTTCGACCCGCACCCGGTCCTCGGCGTGGCAGTCGCAACGCTTGCATTCCCTGCCCTGATGTCAGCTATGGCATACACCTCTTCTGCGCTATCAGGCAGGCGCTTTGGCATGGTGACCGCACTCGCATCTGCGTTCATTGTTACAGGCATGCTCGCCTCAATTCTGCCAAATGACGCCCTTATCCCTACGATACCGTTCTATCTTGTCAACATAGTGCCATTCATTGCGGCCGACGCATTGCTGTCGTTTTCCAGATCGAAAATATCGCTATATGCCGCCGGTGCCATAGTGGGCGTAGCTTTCTTTACGCTTTACTACCCTCTGATAATATACACCTACGGAGTAGTCCTTGGCCAAGACCGGATCTGGCCGAGCATGATTGCGATGGCCTATTTTGATATGCTTGGAACAGCGATGCCTCTTGTGGTGGTACCTGCGGCCGCCATGGGCATAATTGGGGTCGTGGCAGGCGATAGACTGATGGTTAAGAACAAAGATCTATAACATTGCTATTAGTCATACAATTAGTACAACACTCCATGGTCTTTTAATATTGAAATGCAGTTTGAGGATGACAATGGCATCCGTACTAGAGAATCCAGACCGCAAATATTTGCTAAGATTCTCACGCCAGTTTCTTATATGCGATTCTTGCTTCTGGGCTGCTTCTGCCATCAGCATCCGGAGGCACGACGTTTTGACCTGCCCTGTATGCAACGCAGAAGTATCACGGATTCCTCTTACAGACGATGAGATCTTTACCTTCAACTATGACAGTAGGCGCGGAGTTGAACTAGAGTTCGCGTCTGCTCATTAGCTGCTGGCACCATTTGGATAATAACGAAAAGTCTCCGCACTTCAGTGGATCTTTTTTCCGTCTCCCAAGGTAGAACTCAAAATATCAACCCATGCAGAAATTCCTAATGATCCCGTCAGTCCCCGTGCTCGTTCTGCCTGTGAATGTCCATTTCTCTGAATGTATCAAATCTGCGCCCGCATGCAGGGCATGTCCTGTCCTTTCGTCTCTGCAAATAATCGGCCAGATGCATAAGAAATATGGTAAATCCAAACATTGTGTATATGCTGCCTTTCCTTGCATTCCATTGCTTTATACTGTTGCTGATAGATAACGCAGTAGCGCAAGCCTACTTACCTGCCTGCCTTGGCAGCAGATTGGAGACCCAGAGACGCTGCTCTGCTTACTCCATCTACCCTGAAAGCGCCCCCTCAGTCGGATGATATCTGCTCTCACCCACCACCTTTCTCTCCCTGTTTACGTGGCAGCGCCCAGTGTGTCATCTTGGTCGCTTATGGGAGAGAAGCATGTTACTCGTAAATCCTTTGCTTTTACAATATTAAGATATTTTCAAAAAGCCTCAATGGCAAAAAAGAAAAGAGAGGCAGTTCATCCCCATGTCTCTCCTCCATCTGTACTCACTGCAACGAGAGTCACCGGGAGAAGCCGGCCGCCGCTCAACCATGTTATCTCTATCCTGTCGTCGTCAACTTCCATCGAATAAAAATGCAAGGTATCCTCTACATCCGGGTTGACATCTTGCAGTATTACCGGCTCGTCGAATGTCTCTCCACCGTCGGTACTTCTCAGGAAGAATATCTGGTCTGGAATCGTGATGTCACCGTCCGAGGGTGACTGTCCTGCAATGTAGATGCTGTCGGTATTGCGAGAAGTTGCTATCTCCATCTCTATGTAGTCAGTATACCGTACAAGGTCAGTCTGCAGCTCAAAACTCTGGCCCGAGTCGTCGCTTTTTGCAAAGTCGAGTCGTCCAGCACCTTCTCCGCCACCCGATGCGACCCAGCTGATGTAAACATTGCTCTCATCACTATTGCCGGTCGTTGTTGCTTCTATTTCCAGAATGTTGTGCCTGCTGAACGGCTCGCCTACATCGGGCAAATCGGGATCACCCAATACAACAGGATCACCAAAAGTTTCGCCACCGTCTTCGCTGCTCCTGACTGTAATTACACCGCGTTCTTCATCTGCTTCTCCAAGTTCGTGTTCAGAATCAATCCACACGACATGCACATGGTCACCAGCCACAGCGATCTTTGCGTGCGATGTCCAGTTTTCGTTGTCGCTCAGGTTGATTGGGTCGCTAAAAGTTTCGCCTCCATCAACACTTCTGGCAAAGAACACGTCGGGCTTGTCACCTGTTGCGTTTTCCATCCCTATTTTATAGATCTTACTGGCGACCGCGCCACCATCGTCATCATCGTTGCCATCACTTGCTGTAGACACAGGCGCGGTGGGCAGCGGCGAAGCCAGAACCAGTAGCAGCGTCAACAACACGCTGCTCAATGTCATTGCTTTTGCCGCTCTCCAGATTGCTGTTTTTGGGTATAACATCAGCATTTGCTCCATAACTGGAGCTATTAAGAAATGGGCAGCGATATTCGGCAGCGACTTTCTATAACAATAAAATGAAAGAAAACGTCGCGTAATTGCCAAAAAGAGAAAGAAAAAGGAACAGATTGGTTCTTACTCGTCGTGGTCTTGGTTTGCATGGACGATTGGGACTTGTTCTATGAGGCCTGCTAACTGTCGGGTTGCGCAACAACTACTGTTGCTTCCGATCCTTTCTTCCTTCCTCCTCATCCATCTTGCTGTTGTTATGCTGCTTGGGCATATATCCAAAATGCCAGCCGCCAAGCGTTACATAATACGACGGGTTTGGGACCATGTCCCTCTGATAAAGAGTCAATTCATTGCTCGCCAAGTCAACTACATAGTGCCCGGTGTAATGCTCCTTTCTTAGCATCGGGTGGCCAAAGTAATATCTGATGGGTTTTATTGCTCCATTATTGACAACTATATTTTCTATATTGAGCGCTTCGATCTTGCCCAGCCCCGAGCCGTCTCTCAGGCAGACGGTCCTGTCAAGCATGCCGATCCATTCCAGCTTTGGCAGAGCTGCTGTACTTCTGTCGCTACTATAACAATAGTTGTAGTGGTTGGTCTGAAACTTGTCATCGTCGTCCCCATGCGGCTTTATTGCAAACAGTCGGCTGAAAGCGCGCTTGATCAATATCGATAGCGTCATAGAAGAATCATCATCACCCTTTTAGTGGTGTGGCTCGCGCCGCCTGTAGTCGTAGTACTGCTCTCCAATTTCAAATGGGTCCTCCATCTTGGCGGGCCTGCCCGAGACCGTACTCTTGATGAGGTTGACTAGGAATATCACCATACCTGCTGCGACTATCCAGGCACCAACCGTTGATATCTGGTTCATTACGATCAGAGGCTGCACTGGCACATAGTCAAAGACACGCCTCGGCTGGCCGTAGAGCCCGAGCAGATGCTGCGTGACGAATATCAGTGCCACTCCGATGAACATGAGCCAGAAATGCACCATTGCCGCCCTTTCGTTGTACATCCTCCCGGTGATAAGCGGGAACAGATAGTAGACAAACCCAACAAATGCATGCGTTATCAGGCCCATGAGGAACAGGTGCATGTGCCCCACCACCCAGTAGGTGTCATGAGTAAGGAAGTCTAGCGGCATGGCGCTGTTGACAACGCCGCCTGCTCCAGCCAGGAAGAAAAGCACTATGCCGCCAACGGCAAATGAGATGGGTGCCCTGAACCTGATCCTTCCTCCCCACATAGTGGCTACCCAGTTGAAAATATGCATGGCCGATGCGGGCACGGCTGCCAGGGTACCTATCATAAAGACCGTCTTTTCGGTAAAACTCATTCCGGTTGCATACATGTGGTGCGCCCACGATGCGAACGAAACGATCGTCAGCAGAACAAAGGCAATGACCCCTGACTGGTAGCTAAAGACCGGCTTCCTTGAAAATTTCGGTATGACTTCATAAATGATACCGACTGCCGGCAACAGAAAGACATAGACTTCGGGATGGAATGTAAACCAGAACATGTGCTGGTAGGCCAGAGGATCTCCGCCCATTGCAGGATTGAAGAATCCGGATACTCCGAGCCTGTCAGTGTACAGCATGATTAGCGCCGCAGCGAATGAAGGCATGGAAACTATGATTATTAGCGAAGTCGAAAGGATTGACCAGGTAAAAAGCGACGTCCTCATGAGCGGCAGGTCCGGATGCTTCATCTTCAGAATTGTTACGATAAAGTTGATCGAACCAAGTATAGAGGAAATGCCGAGTATCTTTAGCCCAAAAATCCACATTTCTGCTGCCGGACCGGGGGCCCGCAGAATCGAATATGGAGGATATGCAGTCCATCCGGTATCTGCAAATCCTAGCCATACCAAAGCAGCTCCCACTGGGAGCATCCAGAACGCAACGGCGTTCAGCCTTGGCCAAGCCATGTCTTTGTACCTGACCATGATCGGGATCAGGTAGTTGCCAATGCCTGCAGAAAACGGGATTACCCACAGAAAAAGCATTGTTGTTCCATGCACCGTAAATATCCTGTGGAACGTGTCAGCGTCTGGGATGATGTTTATCGCGTCGCCGGGCAGGAAGAGCTCGCTGCGTATGGCAATTGCCAATGCGCCACCCATGAAGAACAGTATCAGGGAAAAGAAGATGTACAAAAGCCCGACATCTGTGTGGTGCGTCGAGAAAAGGATTTCCCAGAGCGGGCGTGGCTGGCGAACTTCTAGCACCATGAGAATCACCTAACCTGCTGGTATTGTCTTGGCTACGCGAAAGTATGATGATGGTGACGGGGACGTGCCAACCTCAAATGCACTTGGAATCCGCATGGCGACAACGTCGCTATCGTTCCTGCTATCATATCTCACTGTAGAAGAGATGAGCATCACAATGAATAAAAATCCCGGCAAGACCTGTTCGATAATAGAATTCCTCAGGCAGGCGACACATATTTTTGCGCTGCCAATCAATCATAGAAGGGATAAACGCCTAACTGAAAATTCTAATCTTATAGATGACTGATACGCGTTTGATGCTTGTTAAATTGCGTGTTGCGATATGTCCAATTGTGACATGATAATGGAGAAATCCAGAGTGATAGCGTACTTCGGTGTATAAGAAAAGCTATACTTGGTAGCATAATTATGCTGACAGATCTCATGTCAGATACTCTACATGTCAAAATGAAGCACCTTGTCAGCAAGCGATGCCATATCTATCGCTTGAAATCGCCAAACGAAGGATAGTGTGTGCTAGTAAAAGGAGGTCGTTCTTTGATACTTCCTAGCATGTTTTCCAGTACCAACAACGCTGCTAGACTTAGGAATTAAGGCCCTACTCAGACAAGTTTTTCGAACGTGATTTGGTTCAGATTTGTGCAACAAAGCATTGCAAATCTGCACCTTCCATAGCGAACCTAGGATGAGCCGTCCGGCTTGACCGTCTAAAAAACTGTGCGTGAAAGGTAGTTGAGTGAGGGTGAGCTAACCGGCAGGCTGCAAATGCTTATGAGTTAGTGTTTGTGACCAAGATATGGAACCGTTTGGGCAAAAAGAGGTCAAGAAACCAAGAGCCTCAGATCGAACAGTTTCAATGTTCGCGGTGCAGGAAATTTCGCTCATTCAAGCTCGAACATGGTGCATTCAGCGATGACTTCATAATCTGTGTATATTGTATTGATAAAGAGCCTTTTGTTTGCTACTATTGTAGACCAGAATCAAACTTCAACGACCATTTCTCTCTGATTGCACATCTCCGGGATATGCACAATTTTGCGCCAAAACCAAAGCCACAGGATCAAACCAAACCTGAGAAAGCCTCTGTTACCTCTGCAGTAAAACCACAACATGTACATACATTTGGAGGTCGGATAAGGATCCTGCATGAAGACGATAGATGTATAGTTTTTTTGCATGGGGGATACAACAAAATTTTGTTTGGATTCAAAGCAGACATGAGCAATGCTTTTCCCCGTCGTCTGGCAATATCGCAACGATGCCTCTGGGAATTTTTTGAGAAACTTGTATTATTCTGGAAAAACTCTGTTGACCGGTTTGGTAATACAATCATTGGGAGGGAAGGGGCTCTTACTGACTATGGTTGGCACGCCAAACTCAGCCCTTGGCAACGCCATAATGCTCTTAGATACAAACTGCTAGCAGAAGGAAGAAGGGCAACGTTGGCATCGCTAGAAAATATGGCAAGCCTAAAGCGCTGGGGAAGCAAGTGGTCTAAGGACCATGACAAATTGCACATTCTGAAAGATGATATTGAATGGGTTAAGAGTGAATTTCCTAGCACCATGGTAGATTTCTACAGTAACTTTTTGATGGACGCATGGCGGGAATTTTTGATAAGGAACTCCAATGTGGCGACCAGAAAACCTGACGTGCTATTCTTCATTAGATCAGACTAAGAGCCTATCCCAAAACTAACATCCTACTATGCGATTATTAAGAATACCAGTTGCACCAATCTGAGATAGTTATCAGATTTTCGACTCGTATATGACAAGCGACTTTCGAAATCTGCTGTGTCCAGAATTGACACGTTCCACCATCAAACTCTTCCCTTTGTGCAATCGTTTCTTTCTGATCTTCTCCTATTCTCTTTCTGAGGGATGCACGAACTGTTATACATCGTGATGAAAATCTCTATTTCTATCCCTGAAAAGCCGACTCCTTATCATGTGACAGGTGCTAATATTGCTGTCGCCGCCCTCATGTTATAAGTGTTGGCAGGCGTTATTGCGGTAACCGACGGTAGTACGCCCTTCTGGTAGGTCAATATTACCACTTAGTACCTATCTGGCCTCTGCGTTGGGTTGGAATTCGTTCCTTTGGGGCAATGTGTGGGGAACATAATGGCTTCGATTTCAAATGATGTCAAAAAAGGGATGCCCTCGTTATCTGAAAACGGTAGCTACGAACCCAGACCATTCCTTCACTAATTTGAAGTCGGCGTCGGGTGGTGGAATTGTAGATATTCTGGCCTCGGGCCACAATTTGCTTGCTGCATCCTTTTTTGGTGTTGGATCGATTAGCAGCACCAAATCCAGCTTCCTTCCCGCTTCTCGTAACAGATTTAGAACAGCCTGATCGTATTCTTTAAAAGCGAAGCCAAAGACCACTAGCTTGTTGGATTTCATCAGACACTCACGCGCAAGGTTCCATTCATTTTGCAGCTGCACTGGTGGCTTTTTTTCATGAACTGGTGCGACAATTAATGCGTTCCCTGTTATTCCTCGTCTTCCTTCGCTACAATAGGACGTTAGATCTCTATTAACACTGCCGTGCAGCTTTATCAAAGGCACATCTCCTGAAAGGACAGGAGGTCCCTGATTCCACTTCGGCACTGAATCTACTCCTCTACCCTCAAGAACTTGACTTTTTATTCCATAGTTGAAACTTTTTGTCCCCAAAGCATATTCCACTAACATATCGTAGTTGGTCGTAACTATGCTAGACGGTCTGCATTTTTGCAAGAACATACGTGCCAGTCTAACTCCAGGTAATTCCATTACAATTTTTTCATCGATCATCGGTGTTCTGAGCCTCGGACTCCACCGATCAGCTACCAAGAATGGATCGCTGAGTCGTCGTACAATATACCAAAGCAGAATGTTGAGATCTTTCTTCTTGTACATCTCATGAGCATATGCGATGAATTTTTCAGGATATTCAGAAGGATTCTGGTAGTCCCAGTAGGATTTGAGTTTCTTAAGACGCTCAAGTCTTTGCTCTTCTCTGGGCCCTCTTAAGAGTATGTCGAAGTCGAACAATTCCCTCGCTAATGGAAGGTTAGCAGCCCATTTCGAGAATCCTGATCCTAGAAAAAGCGACAGCATGCATTTTCTAGACGGCATAGTTATTATTAATGGATAACTTACCCTGGGCCATCATTCCGATGAAAATATGTTCAAGCTTGGATCGACAAGCCCCTTTTGAGATGCAGTATCTATCTGATATTTTGTGGTACTGGACTCGGCCGATCGTCAACAGAATCGATGAAACAAGAAACATCCAAGTCGTCATTAACCACATGTGCTGGCACAACGAGCGAGTGTGCACTAACTGAACCTACTTTCACATCACTATCAATTGTTTATATCCTATAGTCCGCAGTTGAATGGCTAGAGTGGCTAGACGGGTTACCTTCAGTCTCAAGTATTCTATGTATGTTCCGTTAGTAGTGTCTGAGATTCCTTCTGTTGCTTCGCACAATCATTAATGATTTCATCGCAAGTTTTCTTGAATGCTCCGAGTGTCGCGTATATCCTATATCCTTTTCTATCCTGAAGCTCCTTCAATTGCTTTCCTAGACTGTCCTTATATTGTGATTTGAGGATTGATAGTATTTCACTTACTTTCTTCTTGAGAATCTCTTTGTGTTGAGATGAGAGTGCATACCACATCTTGTGAATACGCTTCAACACTTCCTCGTCTTCGAGTAACATATCGGACATAACGTCTAATTCTTCTTTCCCTTTTTCAATTGCTATCGATACAAGCGTTCGGAGTACATGGGGAATTATTTCACATCGGTCGTCATTTTCCGAGAATGGGTAGTAACTAAGAGGAGGGCGGCATCCATCTATTGGAATAGGGTTTTCCATAGCCTTGTTTAGAGCTTTGATTTTAAAATCTCCGTGTTTCACTATACTCTGACCGAAGGTAAGGGAAGGAAAACTATCGATCATGCTCTCTATTGCAGCATGGTTATCGTCAGTATCTGCAAAACAAATGTCAAAAGTCAGATGATCACGATCATAAACATCGAGCCAATTTGAAAAGTTTCTATTCGATACATCCTTGTACCTTGTAACTTGATCTGCCCGAACAGAATTTCCTCCTTTACACTCGAAGAGAATCGCATGCAGGGTCTTGTTAGAGGCGGCTATCACGTCGGGCACAACGGTCCATCCACTGGTAGTTCTAATTGATTTTTCCATCAACTGAACCTTGTATCCGTGTTCATGTAGAGTGCATGGCCAATCAATATTCTTGTTGCAGAGACCTATCACATAATTAACTAGCCTTGTGTGTGCACTGAGAGTCGTGTTAGACACCGTCCAGAGGGATATTTTCACACTTTATTTTAGAATCAATATATTGTTGAAGATTCACAAAAAGTCTCAAAATCGTGTTCCCACACGAACCTTGAGGGAGATATGCTCGCAGCATGTCTGTCGTCATCTCTATATCCAAGGGATGGCCAGTGTGAAGGTCGACAGCAAGAATCTGTAGGTATCCCTTACCTACTTCTTTCTTTATTCCCCAGAGCCTGAATGGATCCGTAGAGCTCAGGAAAACATCCAAAAAGGCATCCCAGTTAACGATTGGTTTGTCTAGTATAAACTCAAAGGGTTTTCCTAGTACCGAATAGTGATCATGCTCCTTCTTGACACCAATACTTTCACCTTCGATCAAGTTCATTTTATCTCGATACAAGGCCTTTGCACTATCTACCAGAGCCATATGGTCATCTATTGATTTCCCGCTCTTCACAGAAAATCTTCCACTGAAATGCAAGTCGTCTTTAGCATAACCTTCTTTACTGCCTCTGACGATTCTTACCTTCTTATAAGCAAAATAATTCTTGACTGCTTCATCATCTGCCATATTTCTTAGAGCTTCGATTGCACGAGAGCCAAACGCGCTAATTTTCAATTCCTCCATTGCGACTTCCGGTTCTTCTTCTGAGTAGAACAAGGGTTGGTAATCTATGCCAGCTCCATCAAACTTGTTTCCTGATAAATCTGATATGCCTTTTAGCATCCCTGTTGAGAGCCACGCACTATCCAAACGAAATGAATGTATCGAGATAAGGGTATCAACCATTGCATCTACATCTTCGGCTAATCCATGGGTGTGTAATAGCCAGAAGCGTTTGTCGGACCTGTCTAAGTAGAAGCTACTGAATTTGCCCTTATGGCCCAGGTGAAGCAGTTTGATATTTTCAATTCCGGTATCTTGGAGGTTAACAGTGAGCCTATCGGTTTGAATAGTCGATGGTATGTCTGCGTTAGACTCAATAAGATAGGTCTTGAGTTCTGTACGTCTCCCTGGTCGGTTTGGCTCATCTTCCTCATCAACCGAAGAGTGCAACATCATACTCTCAAGTTGTTCCATGTATTCCTTCCGGGAACCTACCTTTGGTAACTGTAGTTGGGTCATTGTCTCACCATGTCGATAGATTATCTATCTATCTATCTTATCTATAAGCATCCACAGGCAGTATAAAATCTTAAACAATGAAGCTTGTATATAAGAAGGCGATCGCTACCTTATTACCTTCTTTGGTCAGCCGCAAGCTAATATAGGTATGACTAAAACTTTTACTAAGAGAATGATGCCAGATTCTGTCTCACATTCGGCCTTTTCGGCTACTACTATGGGGGCAGGACTCTGGAAATCTTTGTCTGATGCCATCTTGACCATTTTGGACGAAGCCCATTTTGAAGCGAATGCCGACGGGATACGGTTTCGTTCCTTGGACCCGTCACATATTGCGATGATAGACATAAGCTGCTCAAACAAAGCGTTTGAAAATTACGTTTGTTTAACGCCGGTAAAATTTGGTTTCAGAGTAGATGATTTTCAGAAAATTGTCAAGAGAGCGATTGCAGCTAATTCTGTAGAGCTTAGATTGGATGGTAGCCTTCTTGAAGTAAGGACATCTGGTGTATATGCAAAGAACTATAGATTGAAGCTGATAGAAAGCAAACCTGGAACTGATACACCATTGCCAAGAGTCGTTCCGACTGCACGGCTCGTGATGAAATTATCCATGCTTAAGGAAGTCTTATCGGATATAGAGGCAATATCAAACAAGATTACAATCGAAAGCACTCCTGAGAGTAAGATCACTTTTAGTACTGATGGAGAATCAGGTGATGGGAGATTGATAATCGATGGAAATGCTATGATAGAAGGGCTCTCAGTAACCGCGACAGAAACTGCAAAGGCCACATTCACTACAGATCTTATTTCAAAGATGGTGGAGGCGTTGACAGGAGCAGCGGATTTAGTGACTATCAGCTATTCCTCAGACAAGCCACTTAACCTATCGTTCACACTATCTCCGGAAGTAAATATCTCGTTCTTCCTAGCTCCACGCGTCGTTAACTAGTTTCTGCTTTTCAGCTAACGGTAGTAATTTGACTCCTCTATGTGCACCTATCCCCGTCAGCTTCCGGCTAGATCTAGCTTGACAGACTAGTCGCTGTGCTTTTTGGCCAAACGTGCAGATAGGGGTGCCGACAAAACGCGATGATCACTGTCGACGGGTACATTCGTGCACCGGTAGCTCCTTTTAATTCTTCTACCCCTACCAAACTAGCTCATGGTCTGCAACTAAGATTGGGCGACGTTATACATCCGGTAAGTGTCCAAGAGGCCTTTCAGCTATATTGCAAGTTTGTAGAGGTGTCTGCATGATTTTGACAGTATTGTAACGCGTCCCTGAGGCTGGCTCTTCCCGGGCGACTCCACATCTGGTGGTGGAGTCGCCATCATCATCATCACCAGAGTGGGTGAGCAAAATGGGTAAGAGGAAGAAAGCAAAATCAAGCCGCATGAACACGATGGTTGCAGCTCTTGACCTGAGCGACACGGAAGGAGTAACGACTGTACTCTCACCGTACGGAGACGTGA
>DASVCY010000061.1:0-2596 GCA_036381375.1 Nitrososphaera sp.
AGCATTTCTCAGAAAGTGGCTATAGCCCACGCCCGAGATTTCGGTTGGGTACTGGAATCCGAGGAAAAGTCCCTTCCTTGCGCGGAGATCGGTAGAGAGGTTGATGATGCTTTCGCCCTTTACAAGAATATCGCCAGACTCGACGCTGTATTTTGGGTGGCCGAGGATAGCATTTGCAAGAGTGCTCTTGCCAGAGCCGTTTGGTCCCATAATCGCGTGAACCTCACCCTTTTCAATGCTGAGATTGAGACCAGAGAGGATCTCCTTGCCATCAATGCTTACATGTAAATCCTTTACTTCTAGAAACGCCATACAATATAACGGTGTTTTATAAACTTAATATAAGTATTAGGGTTCGGAGTTCTGTTGCAAAGCAGGGAGTCAAAAGCAACTGTTGCAGCGCGGGAGTTTTTGTTGCAAGTCGGGAGCTAAGTCCAAAATAATCCGTCAAATAATGTAGGATTATCCTTTAGCATTTTCAGTACAGACTCATTCTTATCCAACTTTGCGTATTTTTCTACGAATGCTCTCGGGTTTTCAGTATATTCATGATATAACTCATCAAGTTTGTTCATTCTATCCTGATACTTTTCGAGCTGAGCTTTATTCGCATCATAAATGAAACCTATCGTAACATCTAATTGACGCAATCGTGTAACATCAAAACAATTCCTAACTAACCTCTTGCCAAGAGTTTCTTTCTTTTCGTATCGGGCTTTACCCTTCGTGACCATAGGATTAGTCATTGCAGGCAGAATAAATGATTGCTGATCACGATTTGATCCAGCAGCTATCTTTGCCATTTGCTAGCCAGTTGAATCCTTGCACTCTCAATATGTCGTGGATTTCGCGCCATTCCTTCTTTTCTAGCCATGTTATCGGTTTTACTTTGATGCAGTCACCTTCATTCAATACTTGCACTTTGTTGATTCTAATCCCTAGACCTTTTACAGTCGGCTCTTGTACGTCTTTTGCATAAACCGCCGCTTGTCGCATCAGGCTTTCAACCTTGTTTTCTCCAAGATTCAGATTGATGCCCGCCGCTTCTGCTGGTGTTTGCGCTATTGCTTGATTTACTCGGATAAAGTTGTAGTGAATCCTCATTGCATCGATCAATTCCTGTGCAGCTTCCGCGTTATCCAATCCTCTCATGACTGTCTCACGACCCCTGACTGTACCGTTCAATCGCTCGACCTTTGGATTCAAGCCCTCCTCGTTGCTGCCGATACTGCGCATGTTTTGGATTCTTGGTACTGTATGGGTAAAGAGTTCTTTTGGTATGCTTCATCATAGCTTCGCAATCCGTCATGCACTATTGCTTTTGGCAATGGAGCTCCTTGCTTCATTTCTGCAGAAAGGCGATCGTTCCATTTTGAGCATAAAACAGATGGGTCATCATACGCTCATTGTTCCGCAAGTCTGTCAGCGTGACGACAAGACTCACATTCATTATTTTTTCATTAGTTCTATTTTCATGCAGCTCTAGCTGTATCAATGACACTTCGTCGCCATGCAAGTCATCACGCGTAGCATTGAGGTGTAATTGAAAATGGCAGCCTTTCTTCTAGTATGACGTAAGATTCATCTCGAAAATATTCAACATCAGCATAGGCTGGCTCGAAAAAGACTGAAAAGGTTATGACGGGGCAAACAGCGAGAGAATTTGCCCATATGGAGCCATTCTAACTATCCGGGAGTAAAGAGTATCTTGTTTTTAAGAATGGTCTCATCCGTTGTTGTCTATGTCTAGTTCGCTATTCAATTCTACTGTGATCCTTCACAGATTTCCTTGCCACTATGGCAGATGTTTGAAGCTCGTGCAGCAGTTTCCAAAACGCAGCTTCTATTTCCAAAATAGCATCACCTGTATAATGTTCCAATATCTCGTCTATTCTGATCATGACTCGATAAAGTGCCAATTCAGCAGCTACTTCGGCTATGCGGTTTGTTGTCGTCAAATTGGGTACTTCCCAATCCACTCCTTGCCCTTTTTTGTGACGGCCCACTTGCCATCTACTTGTTCTATCCAGTGGTTATGTAGGAGAAACGAACGCCAGATATCTACCAGCTGCTCATCGCCTCGGAATAGCTCGACAATCTCGGATTCCGACATGTCCTTTTTTATACAATTCAGTACAAAAATCGCTTGCTTCAAACCTGACAGCGATAAAGGATCAATCCGCTTATCTTTTGGGTTCTTGCAGTCCGACGTGGGAAGTCATCTTGCCCACCATTGTCATGACATACAATCTATCTTCTTCCCCTCGTCCTCCTCTAGACCTTCTAGTATATAGATTAGCCATGAAGCAATGTTATAGAGCTTGGTTGACATTTCTAGTTCTGTTGCAAAGGCGCGGGGCAAGAGGATTCTGAGAAGTCTGTTGCATCCCACGCGGTTTTGTTGTAAGTCGCAGGCGTCTAATTTTTATCTGAAACAAAGACGATTTTCAACATAATCTGCTGTCAATTCGCCGCCGCTCAAGTAAATAGTCGAGTCGTTGCCGCCAAATTTGTAGCAGCTGTATCCAATTTGAAGTGTCTCATTTGAGTATCTGTCAAAGTGCACACCGAAAGTCAACCGTTCAATCTTTGTACT
>DASVCY010000062.1:0-6958 GCA_036381375.1 Nitrososphaera sp.
TATCTCTACATTCTTGTTCTCGCCAAGCCTCAGCCACGGTGTGATTATCATTGGGTCGGTATCTCCAAATGCCTCCTTGTATGCGGCGTTTGACTTGAAATGCCTCGAAGTGGTGGTAAGGTATTCAGAGGAAACTCTCAGTGTTCTTCCTTTCTTGGCAAAGTCGGTAATCATCTCGTCCAAGTTCTTGTAAGGAAAGCTTGACGGAACCGCTATCACCTGCTTGACGCGCCCTATCTCCAGGTCGAGCAATATCTCTACGTCTGCCTTTGCCTCAAGAATCCAGTCCCTGCCCGTGATGCCCACATCGTAGAAACCTTCCTGCACATAGGTCGGGATTTCCTGTGGTCTCAATATCTTGACATCGATTTCTGGGTCGCCAAGTTTCACTCTATAAATGCGACCCCTGCCGCTCACGTGCTGCCATGCCTGCTCCAGCAGCTTGAATGTAACTTCCTCTATGCTGCCCTTTGGGACTGCAAATTTCACAGTAGGCATCGATAACTATGAGCAAGGAGTTTTACAGGATATATATCTACTTGCTGAATTTTCGATTGTGCAACCTCATGTGGCCTGCCTGGATGCCTTCGGCGGAAAGTGCCCTCATTGCAGCGAGGTTCTGCGCGAGGCCAGCTGCAGCCATTGCCATTGCCAGATCTTTAGCGCTCTTTGCTCCTAAAATCTGGAGTGCAAGCTTTGCAGTCGGGTGAGAATTGACCACGCCACCTACAATTCCTACCGCAAGCGGTAGCTCGATTTCTCCCGCAAGGTCGCCTTCCTTTGTCCTGCGCCATTTTGTCAGCGAGCGATAAGTCCCGTCCCTAGCCGCAAAAGCGTGGGCACCGGCTTCAATCGCTCTGAAATCCTGTCCTGTCGCAAGTGCGACTGCATCAATGCCATTCATGATACCTTTGTTGTGAGTCACTGCGCGGTAAACATCGGAATAAGCAAGCGCATAGGCATACAGTATCCTCTTTACTATTTCGCTCCCGCCCAGCTGGTCCTTGTCAAAGACGGCGGCGCACCTGACCATCCTTTTTGTTGCGTAATTGGAAAGTATTTTTAAAACGACCTCGCCGCCAGTGATCTCTGCGACCTGTGGTGCTATCGCTTCGCACATTGTGTTTATTGCGTTTGCACCCATCGCGTCCTTTGTGTCGGCAATGACTTCTACTAACAGCATGCTGCCCATCTTGTTCGGGCTTGAATCGCGCACTTGCCGGACCTTCAGATCAATTGCAGCAACAGATCTGCTCTTTGAATTGGCAGTTGCGAGCAGCCGCTTTTTATTTTTCATGACTTTTTGCATCGCGCTCGTCTTGCCAACCCCAATTACCTGCACCTGGCCTATCATGAGGGAATCGTCTGCGTCGGCAGTAAAGCCGCCTTTCACCTTGGCTATTTTGGCGGCCTTGCTGGCCGCGGCAATCACCGATGGCTCTTCTATGGCCATCGGGATCAGGCATTCTTTGCCATTTATCACAAAATTTGTCGCAATGCCCATTGGCACCGACATGATGCCAATGGCATTCTCTACCATCTTGTTTGCATCTTCAAAGGCAAGCGGCTTGATCATCATCTCAATGTCCGCCACACCTGTCGCCTTTCTTAGATATTCTAGGCGTTCTTTCCTGCCCATTTCATAGAATTTTTGGTCCATTAGCTGATGCCACGCTACTGTGGGCTTATGATCCTTAAAATCTTGTCATCACTTGCATCAGGAATCGCCCTGCCATCCCTGTTACTAGTAGCCACATACAACGAGCCGTCTGGCGCCTCGACCACATCACGGATACGACCAAAGCCAGTCAGCACGTTGTTTCCGCTTCCTTCTTGGTCTACGAGCCGGAGCTGCTGTGCCTTCAGCGCAGCCAGAAGGATATCGTTCTGGTAACCAAGCGTGTCATGTTCCGGGATGACGATTCCTGCGGGCGCTATCGCTGGGTTGAAGCAGAGAACTGGCTTTTCAAAGCGCTGGGCATCACAGCCTTCTATAGGCCAGCCATAATTGGCCCCCGGTTTGATAATGTTCACTTCGTCGTTGCCCTCTGGCCCGTGCTCGCTTGCATACAGCTCGCCGGTGACTGGGTTCCACGCTAGCCCCTGTATGTTGCGGTGACCGTACGAATACACCGGGGAGCCTTCAAACGGGTTGTCCTCCGGGATAGTGCCGTCCGGGTTCAGCCGCAATATCTTGCCGGCCAGCGAATTGGCGTTCTGTGCAAGGTCCGGCTGCCGCGCGTCGCCCGTCGCAATGTACAGCTTGCCATCGGGGCCGAACTTGATCCTGCCGCCGTCGTTCCCGTTGGCCGCCGGGATCCCGTCGATTATCACCTTCGATTCGATTATCTTGTTGTCTCTTTCAGTCAGCATCAGCACCTTGTTAAAGACATTCGAGCCGTTAGAATAGGTGTGGTAGACATAGAGGAGTTGGTTCTCCGTAAAGTTTGGATGGAGTGCAATACCGAGCAGACCGGATTCGCCATTCTGTGCAACGTTGATAAATGCTGCAGGCTCTAGGAGCGTGCCATTTTCAATTATCCTTATCCTGCCGGGCCTCTCTGTGAAGAATATGCGCCCATCCTCTGCGATGTCTATCGCCCACGGCACCTCGAGGTTCTCCGCTAGCACTCTCACGCCTGACCTGCTACCGTTGCCTCCCAAGCTAGGCTCTGGTATTGGAAGTGTGGTCTGGGATGGGGCATAGAAGGCAGTCGCAATCGCGGCCACCACTACTATCGCTGCAGCCACAATAACAAGCCGCCGCTCCTTATCCATGGATATATTCTCTGACCGGCAGGGCGCATTATAACCTATTGTCTTTATGACGAATGTGAATGTTTAAAATACGAAGACAGAGACTGTCTAGTTAGATGAACGTAGCGGAAGTAATGGTAAGAGATGTCTTTACACTTTCGTCAGAAGACACGGTGGCGCGGGCGCTAAACATGATGGCCGACAAGTCGATCAACCAGATACCGGTCGTTGACGACGATGGCAAGTACGTCGGCATGATATTTGCAAAGCAACTGTTGAATTCCAGCGCCCAGCCTTCTTCGAAAGTAAAGAGCTACATCGTCAATACATCGGCGATAAGTCCCGATAAAGAGATTGAAAATGCAACCAAGCTTGTCATTGGCAGCGGCAACAGGGCCCTCCCAGTTGTGGAAAAGGGCAAGCTCGTCGGCATAATAAGCGAGACCGACATCGTCTCGACTGCAGACTTTGGGCACGCCATAGTAGACGAGGTCATGTCAGGCGCCATCGTAATCGAAGAGGATACTCCGCTTTCTGACGCCATTGCAAAGATGCGCCGCTACAACATCTCGCGCCTGCCCGTGATAAACTCAAAAGGTATGCTCAGGGGCACCCTCAGCATCCTTGATATTGGTAGGATAATTGCGACCCCGAGGGAACGCACCAGCAAGTCCGCGGCGATTTCTGGCGGGACCGCAGCGATAAAAGACGTCAAGGTAAAGGACATAATGAGAAGGGCCGTATCTGTCGAGCCGGGCACAAAGCTCAACTCGATAGTGGATCACTTCCAGCGCAATGAAGAGGTGATTGTGGCAGGCGATGACAGGCCCATGGGCATCGTGACCCCGAAGGACGCGCTTGAACTTATGCTCCCGAAAAGAAACGCAGCTCCAGTAATACACATGGCACACCTCGAAGACGGTCATGACAGGACGGAGATTCAGGAAGAGATGGAACGCTTTTTGAAAAAGATACAGGGCAAGCTTGATGATGTGCTTTCAGTAGTTGTATATGCGGACAAGCACAAGACCCGCAAGTATTCGCTCAGGACAAGGCTCATCACATCAAGGGGCGTCATAAACGCAAAGGCGGTGGGCTACGACCCGATCAGCGCGTCAAAGGAGCTCATTGCCCGGCTTGAACGAAGGATAAAATCGGAGCACAGCCAGCGGGTAAAGAACAAGCAGCACCGCGAGACTCCGAGAAGAGTTTAAGGCGCGGATGAGGAGATTCGAACTCCTGATCGCCCGAGGGCGAATCGGCTCTCAAGGCCGACGCATTATTGTGTTCTCCCCTTTTCAATAATTGAAAAGAAGGAGAAGACCACTCTGCCACATCCGCGCAGCCACTTTCTCTCGCTTTCTTATTATTATATGTTAATTAGCCAGTCAGACGCTCCTTCTTTGCAGGATGCCCAAGGTCTGGCCAATCGTACTTGGTATCGCGATATCCATTCTTGCAGCGACCCTGGCAGTATCGGTCACCGACGCCCAGGAAAATCGTATTCCTTCATACGAAGAGCTTCCTGATGGCGTGCTGATCAATAAGACAAAAGAACTGCCGGAAGTCAAGGCCTTCCTTGCAAAATATCCTGGCGCAAATGTTGGAGTTGACAGAAGCGGGAGGCTGACCGTGGACTACAAGCAGCACTATAGCGAAGTGACGCTCAATAAGAGCGGCACCGAAGTCCATCCCTACATAAGGCTGAGGATATTCATGACAACAGAGGGTGAGCCGATCGAAATGTATGCAGATTGCAGGGACGTCCACGATAAATGGACAAAGGCGGAAAGAGACGATGTTCTTGGTTACCTGGAAACAGAAACCTGCTTCAGATAGCTTCGCGACCGATTTTTATATCTGAAATGCGAATGAGTGTTGATTGACATGAAAGGCGAACAGAAGCTATTAAAGTCAATTTCTGTGCTTGTCCCGCTGGAGAGGGTACAGGCTAGCCTTTCTGAAATCGGGTTCCTGCTCGACGACACTGTCACCATCGTCGCCGACGGAAAATTCTGGAACAAGATGCTCTATGTCAGGGGTGACGAAACTATCAGCGTTTCTGAAGAGATAGGTGATGCGTATCCAAAGGATCCGATAATAACCATCTGTGGTTCAAAGACGACGATTTCAAAGGTAGTCAAGGACGTAGTGGGTGAATAATAGTACAAAATGCCATTATACGAATGCAATGAGCACCAGTTTGTCGAAAACGTCCGGCGTTTGCTAGAGTCAAAGGAAAAGTTCCTTGTCAACCGCAAGATAGTCTTGCACGACGACGCCAAGTACGGCCCGGCTACCCTGCCTGATCCGGAATTCAAGCGATATGAAACAATATGCACGAGGAAATCTGTCAATTCGACAGTCTATGCAAAGGTGCCGTTTGTCGACAGCTTTCACGGGGGCAGAATGTATGACGAGGGTGAGAACCTCCATGCCGCAAGCGCGCTGATGTTCCCAAGGATGTCTGTGCCCTATTATAGAGTGGAATACTCTGTCAACGTTTGGGGCGGAACTTACTTTTTTGCATTTGACGCACTGTTCAACCCGGAAATAGTGATTGAAAAGAGAGCCGGTAAGAAGCTGGGCAAGTCGGGGGCGCTTGTGCACGTCCTCCGCTACAATCCTCCAGAAGAGCGCGTGCTCTCAATAAACCTACCAAAAGAGGTCATGGTCTTTGACGTCAAGCACATGGTAAGGGTCATCGATCATTCTTCAATCTTTTAGTAGCATCCACTCGAGAAACGGCTGAAGTGAGCTCTTGAACGGCAGAGCCTCTCTATCTTTCACGTTAAAGCCCAGCAGCAGCATCCTTCCTTCAAGCCTGCTTCTGAGCACGGGCGGGAGCTGCTCTGCCTTGAACGGCTGGAAGAGCTCAAAAAAGAAACCCTGTTTGTGATATGCAATGTGCTGCGCAAAACAGTCTGATAGTATGGCAGGGTCGCCGGCCACGCGCATATCAAGGTCCGTCTGCATGCCACTATCCACCACTATCTGGAGCGATCTTCTCGTATAATTTTCCCGGGTGAAGCTCGGATCCATCTTTTGAGGGTTGGAGGAATAGAGCCGGATGTCCCTCGCCACCTGTTCAACGGTACTCCTGGCAATGTCAGTGGCTGCCTTTACCTCTGTGCTCCCCACAACACCATAATCCTTGCCGAACAGGTAGAACGCAGCCATTATCTCTTCTCTTTTTATGAAGGGGAAATCAACCTGACCTGCCATGAACTGCTTTACCCGGAAAGAAATGTCAGGCGGCATGAATATGCCCATGTACGAGTCAGAGACGACAGGCATTGACCTTCATTGACTACTCCCACCCATAAATGATATGGGATTTTTCCCTGCGATCACTTGCGGCTTCCCCCTGCAATCACCAGAGGTTCTGGGGAGAGTCAATGTGTGCCCCACTGCCTTGGACAGCATACCCAAGGCTTGTTGCATAATGATGCTCGTATGCTGTCGCCATAGTTGGTGTTTTTGCTTCTAATCCGCAGTCTTGGCAGTGGTACAGACCTTGTGTGTTTCGTTAAGAAAGTATGGGTTCTGTCAATAAAGTCGCTTCGAGTGGCTCAATAAAATTATCTGCCTATGTCGTAGATCTTCATGACACTTCAAGGAACTTCACATCATAGTACTTTACCAAACCATTCGGGAACGTCACCTGAATGAGCGATATGTTCGTCCTTGTTTGTTTGTAGAAATCGAAGTATGCCTCCTTTTCAGCTTCATCAAGTCTGATAACAGTACCCGTTGTTATCTCTTGCCCAATATCTATCATCCCGTCAGTCTCGGCGAGATTCCCTCTGCTATCCATTGCCCTGTGAAGCCAAATTGCATTGTCATAGGTTACTTTGTTACGTGTATCTGGGTCTACTGCTATCTCTGTAATCCAGAGATGTGGGACTCCATTAGCTGGGGGAAGCCAAGGCTGAAATTGTGGTGGGACACGGGTCACGGTGATTCCACCAGGTTCGTCGTAGTCAGTCTGAGGTGGCAGCAGAATTACTGAACTAGGAAAGAGCGAAAATATCATTATAAACGCAATTCCAACGGTAAGACCGACAAATGCTGGAATAGCAATATTGTCAGGCAAGTGAAGCTAATAGATAGATTGCGTTACTCTTGAGGCCTTTGCTACTTGATAAAAACGACCTATTTCGTCAGAATTGTTAAAAAGTCAAGAGGTCGTTAAGAAAGT
>DASVCY010000063.1:0-6271 GCA_036381375.1 Nitrososphaera sp.
TCGTATGCATCACGGCCTACAGACGATGGGTCGGCTCCATAGCGCTGTTTGACTATTTTCACAGAGAGCCTGTTGGTGTGTTGCTCTAACTGTTCTATTGCCCCGGCTCTGTGTGTATCGCCTGCAGCCACTACCACAGACAAC
Source organism: Nitrososphaera sp. (assembly GCA_036381375.1). GTDB lineage: Archaea > Thermoproteota > Nitrososphaeria > Nitrososphaerales > Nitrososphaeraceae > Nitrososphaera. The sequence continues at coordinate 145 of DASVCY010000063.1, forward strand.
CCGGCCTTCCGCAGGAGGTTTGCAACCTTGGCAACAGTAGTTGTCTTGCCGGTGCCGTTGATGCCTAGAAATACGATGACAAAAGGCCCGGCCCTGCTCTCCTTTTTCGCCTTTATCCTTTCAATCAGATCGAGCTTGCCAGCGCGTGCAAATATTTCTGCGACTGCGGCTTGCAGTTTTGACTGGACGATTTGCGTTGCGTCCTGATTCTTATCCAGCTTCAGGCCCAGCAATTCTCTCTTTAGGTTCGCCGAGAGGTCTTCAACAACCTCCTGCGCCACGTCGCTTTCTAAGAGCGCGATCTGCAGGTCAAGTAGCGCATCATCCAGAACTTTTTCTGTAAGTTCTTTCTGACCGATGCTTTTCGCCGCACCGGAAGAAGCCTTTTTCAGTTTGTCAAACATGGTTCTTCAGCCAGACTAGCCTTGCTGCTGTTGTGCGGCGTGTATCATCTGGTTGATCTGGGACTGCAGCTGATCCATGCGCATGGCTAGCTCTTGCCTTTGCATCTCAAGTTGCCTAGCCGCAACTTCATACTCCTTAATTCTTGCTTCAACGTAATTGAGGGCGTCTTCCCTGCTCTTTTCGACAGCGACGCCTGCCCCAAGGTTGACGAGAAGCTTCTTTATCGGGGGCACGACTGTCTTGACGTATACTCCGATCCCCATCGGCATGAGCGATTCGACCTCTGACTCTGAGCTGATGTTCTGGATCGTGGTTGAAGCCAACCGGGCTTCCTCCAACAACCTTGTGACTGTCACTTGGCGCGTCATGACGTCGTTCATGTATGCTTCAAGGATCCTTGATTGCTGGACCATCTCGTTGATCCTCTGCTCCACTGCAGCCAATTCCTTCTGCCTGGACGGGTCGTTGGCGGAACTCATATCTATCAACCTCACACTGCTCCTGTTCGATTTTTAAAGCTTTAGATTTCGCAGTAATGTGTGGAATAACTCTCGCTATATCAACTACTTTTTTTCAGAACAAGACTATGTCAGTGTGGATGATCCATGTGTTGGTCAAAGAAGACTGTAAGAACTAGGAGAAGCAGGGCTGAAGAATGCGCTTGATTGCCGAATAGGCGCTCTCTCTCTTCCATAGGAGGCCGATGTTTTGTGAGTACAATGTAAGGTGTGTCAGGGCGAGGAAAAAACATCGTGTAAGGGATCACTGCTCATGAAAGAGTCGATCAAAAACAACTACATGTTCATGAACATATGGCCGCCACGGCACAGGTCAAAAATCAACAATCAATGCCTGCTCGTGTCCCGGTTATTTGACAGATGAAACTGATGCAAATGCTTATACTAGCTGGTCTTGAAATTTCCTGCCACTTGCAGTACCACAAGGCAGCGCACATTGGGCAGGAAAGGGCCAGAAAGGCCCAGATGAAACTATTTGGCTATACTGGCTTTGCGATGCTGACCTACACGATAAAGCAGGGGAAAACTGGATTTGATCCTGTTGGTGAGGAAGATCTGGCTGGCAAAATGACAAAGGGAAGCGAGTCGATGCTCTTTATCTGCGACAAGGACGGCTACGCCAAGGCTCAATCAAAACCAATGCCGATCGAGCAGGGTGAGGAAATTTTCAAAAAGATGCTTGCAGATGGTATGCCAGAATTTACTGGCGAGATCAAGACGGTCTCCTAGGATTTATGAAGGGTATGTGAAACGAGTAACCCTGTGCCGTTTACGGTTAGGATGAATTCGCTCCCCATACTATGAACTGGTAGTCATAAAACAGACCTGCGATATAGCTCAGGGTCCCCTCTGACAGACCGTATGATCAAAAGATTTGCAGAATCTTCCTATTGCCCTGCCACCGTCGCAGCCGGGGAAGGCTGCATTGCCCGCATTGCCTATATTACGATTCTTGTCCCTGTGGGCTTGCCCGCTATTGCTTTCTTGATGGTTGCCGGCTCTGACCTTAGAACTACTGTTGGTATCTTGCTTCGCTCTATGACCTTGAGCGCAACAATGTCCATCAGGTCGTAGGCACCAGCAGCCGAGTTTTCAGAGCTCAGGAGGTCTATGCATTCTTTCACCGTGATCTCTGTGAACATCTTGGCGTCCTTGCTAGCGTTTGGGTCTGAATCATAGATGCCATCGACGTCAGTCGCGTTGAGAAACATCTTCGCCCATACCTTCTCGGCGATAAGAGCAGCCGTTGCGTTGGTGCTCTGTCCCGGGTGCAGACCTCCGGTCACCACTATTTTGCCACCGTCTGCTGCCGCAACAGCTTCGGCCACTTGCTCCAGGTCAATCGGCACAGCGGGGTAGGCGTGGTCTCCAAGTGCCGCTATCAGCAACCTCGCGTTGAGCCTGGATACTTCGATCCCCATGATGTCTAGCGTCGCCTCATCAGACCCAAAACTCCTTGCAATCCCGATGTAGTGACGCGCCACTTTGCCGCCGCCTGCAACTACCACAGGCTGCACCTGTCGGCCAACAACGTCGAGCAGCATGCGGGCGTATTCTTTCAACTCGCAAGCAGCGTCGTCTCCAAAGACTCTCCCTGAAAGTTTGATTACTACGCGATCTCTTCTAGTGCCCAAACTTCTTCTCTCCCATGTACAGTGTCTCCTGCTCCCCAAGCACCTTTTTAACGGATCGCTCGACTCTCTCGCGGTTATCTGCAGTTGTGTAGACCCTGAGCATGTCAAAGAACCCTGAGATGGATTCCACAAGCGGAATCTCTGACACCGGCAGGTCATAGGCGCGGCCCTTGTCAACTACAAGAATTGAATACATCTCGTCCTTGCTAGGAGTCAAGGGCATAGAAGGAGCGCGCGAAGCATCGACAAACACTTGGTTCCTGTCAATTCCAGCAGCATCGGCTACACGCGACGCCGTTGTTTGAAGCGCCTTTCTGTCCATCTTTTGCCTGTCACGCTTGTGCAGAAATTTTTCATACACGCTCTTTAGCAGCCGTCTGTCGCGGTAGTCTTGAGCCAATCTGGCTGAAAACCCATGCATGCTGCCCAGTGAGCAAAGGCGTTCCAGCGTTGCTTCATCTGTCAACGAGAGGTACCCTGAAATGGATATATCATTTAACCCGAGCGCTTCACTTGCTGCAGTCATCGATTGGATAAGCATCACTTCGGCGGCGCGCACAGTTTTGTGAAAGTACACCGCCTTGAACATTTCATACCTGGAGATGAGCATTGATTCTAGCGAGTTGAGCGCGGACTTGTTTATTGCAAGCCTGTTCTTGTAAACTTCAAGCGAACTCACTAGCCTGTGGTAGTCCACCTTCGCATATTCGGCGCCGGTGAAAAGCCCGTCGCGGGGCAAATAGTCCATGATGTCAGCAGACAGGGCGCCGGAAATGATCTCATTCATGAAATTCACCTTTGATTGTCCAAATGACAACCTGCAGACAACCTCTGCATTGTGACCATACGAATTCAAGATGTCGACAATCTCTGTTTCCATGATTATCTTTCTTCCCATTTCTTCGTGGGTCGTGTTGCAGCCGTATTCGAGCACTTCTTCAAAGAGATGCGAAAACGGCCCATGACCCACATCGTGGAGCAAGGCAGCAAGCCTGAGGTCTTGCACTGTCTCTGCGTGGTCGATGTAACCCTTTGCAAGCAATGCTTCTCCAGCAAGCCCTGCTATGTGCATCGCTCCAAGTGAGTGCTCGAAGCGGGAGTGCTGGGCGCTAGGGTAGACGAGATGCGCGCCTGCGAGCTGGCGAATCCTGCGCAGGCGCTGGAATGCTGGAGTATCAATAATGTCTTTCTCGACCTGCGAGAACCGGATGTACCGGTGTACTGGGTCGGTTATCTCGCCTGCAAACTCCATCGCCTTATCACTACATGGGAAAGGACTTAAACTTTGAGCTCTTTTCTCACAATCTTCATGATTTCGTAGTGAACCTGTTCCTTGCTCTTTGAGCCATCTATTACCTTCCACCTGAACTGCTTTGCAAACTTCAAATAGTTCTTGTACGCCTTGGCTGCAAGCTGCTTATCCGACTCAAACAGATCCAGCTTTTCTGCTCTCTTTGCTGATATCTCAGGTTTTACTAGAATGACTATGGCCAGATCCTCCTTTGGCAGTCCCTTGTCAAGCTTTAGCAACCAGTCCGCATCCATGCCATTTGACACACCATATATTAGGTTCGACTGCCAGTAGCGGTTCATGACGACGATGGTGCCACTTTCAACCATACTTTCGATCTCCTTCTTTTTCTCCCACCTGTTTGCTGAGAAGAGCAGGTGCTTTGCCTCCGGGGGGTAGTCACGCTTACCATCAAGGAAGGCCCTTATCTCTGTTCCAATAGGAGTAGTATAATCAGGAAAATCGACGACCACGGCGACCTTGCCAAGTGCCTTAATGGCTTCTGCAAGCATTCGGGACTGGGTTGTCTTTCCAGCCTTGTCGGTGCCTTCAAGTACTATTATCTTGCCCTTTGGTGCCACCTCTGTGTGGTTATCGATGCGTCAATAAAAAGACATTGTTTGTTAGGGGGTTGTTGCCCAATTCGATATCGCATAGCCTTCCACCTTGAATCCCAGTCTGGTTGCACATACGTTGTAGTCGATTAGCACTTCCGTGTTCCATATGATGGCCTTGATAATGTCAAACCGTCCCTATTTCTTCTTCAACCGGAACCCTCAGCAGAGCTGATGGTGTTCGCAGCTTCCTCCGCGCCGAAAATATCGCACATACACATATCCTCGCCTCTGTCAGTCTCGTCATCCTGCCCACTCAACATTCACCGCTGCAATGGTTGACGCTGTCAGGCTGAACATCTGGGAAGCCATGAGGAGTGCATGCCCCTTACCGGGCCAAGGTTGATTCCGTGAAACGTCGTCTACAGTCGGTTAAAAATGAATAAGGCAACAACCCCAGATAAAGAAGCACACTCGCTAATCAGCTAAGGTGTGCATTTCCGGTAATAAAGTAAGGATTCGGCTGAAATCAGAACGCAGAACCTGGCTTTTCTGATAATTGAAAGGAAATTATGCAATTAAAAACTCTTCAAACGTCGGCAGCCTGCATGCATCCCCCTCATTAATCTGAAAAAAGAATGATTGTGCGGAGCGACAGCTGTTGCTGGTGCGACTATGTACATACGAGCAGATAGTGCGACTGCTTGCAATACTCGCATTTGTCTTCCCTAGCTCTTGACGGGTGCTGCGAATTGCGCACACTGCCAGCCTGCTGCTGAAGCGATCGGACGGCAGCTCTGCAGCACAGCCCAATACGCCACAGCAGCTAGACGTGGTGAGGCTGAATACTAGCCCTGCCGCGGCTGGTGTTGGCCAGATGGGTGACACAAGTATGAGAAGATAGCCATGGGCGTGTTGGGCAAAAAGTTGCGTGACACTCAGTATATCTTTACTATTATGCCCTGGCTTCAGGAGGCAATATCTTCGAGTCTCCGACGTGCTTGAGCACGGTGCGCATCAGTTCATCCATGTGCACGGGCTTGAGGACAAAGTCATCGACCTGCGTGCTTGGCATCACTTTGTCAACCTCAGACTTGTGAATTTCAAATGACGAAATCAACACAACCTTGACGTCAGGATTAACCCGTCGGACTTGCCTTGCAATTTCAAAACCGGACATTCCCGGCATCCGTATGTCCGAGAGAACGAGGCAATATTCCGTCGAGCGCTGCCGCAGGGCTCGTGAAGGCATCTACGATCATGTTCTTGCGAACTAGCATCTGCTTGATGACCATAGCGGTATCTTGGTCGTCGTCTATCACCAGAATTCTTGCGAGCGGATTTTTTGTGTTGGATATATGCATTCACCAGTCTCTTAGCAGTACCTTTCTGAAATGACTGCCTGCCACCGCGCGCTTTTGTTCTTCTGTCAATTTGGCGTAGTCACCGGCGTGATAAGCGCAAAAGGCCTTTATCCTTACTTCAGGGTTTGGTGGTATCGAGTGTTCGTATTGAAGCATTTCCGATATCCTGTTGTACATAAAGAACGAGCCCAAGTCACCAAACAGGCAGACACCGGCTTTGCCCTCTCTCTCTGCTCTTGTGACGAGGGACTTGCCTAGGTTGATAGTGCCTGAATGATCTTTACTGTTCTGATAGCCCTTTACGGCATCGATTATCACAAGTGAGCCTTCTCCTTCATGCTTTTCCACATTGACGCCATAG
>DASVCY010000064.1:0-2223 GCA_036381375.1 Nitrososphaera sp.
GGCAGAATTGCTGATGCCAAAGATAAGAAAAAATTTGGCAGAAGGCGAGGCCAATTAATCAAAAATCAACAAAGATTCAGTATATTTTACAGATTTAGCTGAAAAAAGCGCATTTCATATTAAAATTAATAAAACAAGAAAAATACGCAATTGAAAAAAGTGAACCTATTCGATTGCGGGGATGGCCAGCTGGATGTCCGGTGCAGAGTCAAGCTCGTCCCAGTCAATCACGTCAGGGATAATATCACCCAGCGGGTCATACCGGTCGAACCTCGTCTTTTGCGGGGCGGATGCCACAAGATGCACGCGCACACCATCGCCCGCGGCCACTGAGGACATCGCCACTTCAGTCGTACCCTCCTCCTTGAATATGCCCTGTACCAGGCCAACGATCTTGTTGAGGTCACCGACAGGAACCCTGTCGCCCCCCATTACATAGACCATTGCCCTCTTGACCGTCTCGGCTTCAGGGACCGAATCGTAAAGCATAGCCACAGAGTCTCGGAGAGAGGATTCCGAGTTGGCACTTGGCTTGCTCGTGCACAGTATGTTCATCTGAGACGTCACAGTGCCGGCGGCTAAAGATGAGACAACCTCGACAATGGCATTATTTGTGATCGAAAAGCATTCTTCTTGAGATAGCTCGGGGTTGTTATCGAGAAACGCGTCGTTATCCATGACTATAGTAGAATCAGAAGATTCTCTCACCCGCCTGAGGGCAGTTCCAGAGTTGAAGATACGGTCCTTCTCAAACTTGAACGGCATGATTGCTATCGAGATGACGGCCGTGCCGCCGGACTCTTTTGCCAGCCGGCACACCAGGGGAGCCATGGCAGTGCCAGAACGGCCTGCCAGATTTGAGACGACGATTATTGTTGAGTAGCCTTCCAGAGCAGCCTTCATTTCGCGCTTGTGAGCTTCTACAAATGATCGCAATTTGAGGCTAGATGGATTGATCCATTCGCCAGAATTGACAAATATTGCAGTGCACTTTTCATTGTGCACCAAGTCCTTCTTGTTGTTGCTTATCAAGAGGCACCTGCACCCAAGAGCGGTGCTTGCAGACGTGGCGATTTTACTCCCCGCGCCGCCGATGCCCACCAGCAGCACTGGATTCTTGATCAAAAGTTCGGCCATATATTATGAAACCCCCGAGCTCCCCCCACACAATTACAGGGGTCATGTTAAAAAGCTTTGGTGATTAACTGATAGCTACGCGTAGTGTAATAAAGTTGAGCTCTAAAAAATCATCCGAGCCTTCAGAGAAAAGCTGGAAAAATCATAAACCTGTGCGCGTTTTTTGTCGCCAAGCGAAATCTTGTCCGGGTTTGGCAGCAATACCACAGGCTTGTACGCATAGTTCCTCCCCTGCACGACCTTGCCAGTTTCATCGATTATGATTTCGCCTTCCCAGCCTTTCCAGCGAGAATTGCGCTTCTTTGCAATCCTTCTTGCAAGAGTGTGAAGCACTTTTGATCTCTCTTTGGCTACTTGAGATGGGACTCGCATACCTTTCCATTTTGCTGCTTCGGTGCCCGGCCGGGCGCCATAGCGAGAAATGTTGATAATGTCCGGTTCGGCCCTCTCGACAAGGTCGAGCGTTTGCTTGAAATCATCCTCCGTCTCTGAATGAAATCCCACGATAATGTCAGTCGAGACTGTCATTTCCGGGATCTTGTCCCTGAACGCCCGTACTGTCTCAAGAAACGTCCTTGCAGTATGACCGCGCTTCATCTTTCTCAATATCGCGTCGCTTCCACTCTCGACAGGAATGTGCAGGAATTTGAATAGCTTGTCGTTTTGCTGGAACGTGGCGACCATCCGATCCAGCATTTCTGGCATGTACATGGGATTCATCATGCCAACCCTGATCTTGAAGTCGCCTTCCACAGAACAGCAGGCGTTGAGAAGCTCTACCAGGTCTGTGTCCATGTCTTTTCCATAGCAGCCATTGTCGGTTGATGTAAGCCACACCTCTTTGCAACCGGCTTCAACGTCAGCCTTGACCTGCCTCATGATATCGCCTATTCTGTAGCTCCGAAGCCAACCCTTGGCAAGCTTTGTCTGGCAGAATGTGCACTCGCTCATGCAGCCGCTTGCTATCTCGACTATGCTTATTGCCGGATTGATTCTAACCCGCGGGATGTTGACCTTATCAGTAGGAGAATCCTCAAGCGCAACCAGCCGGCCTCCTGCAAGCGCTGAAGCCACCACAGCCGGCGC
>DASVCY010000065.1:0-3236 GCA_036381375.1 Nitrososphaera sp.
GCTTGTTTAGCTTTGCACAAAAGTTTTGTAAATGCTAGCAGCCTATATTAGCTGGAAAAGTTAAAAGTTTTTGTGGTTGTGTATTTTACCGGAATAGATAACAAATGGGCCTAGATCTCAAGCCGCTTGTCACGGCTGCACCGCTAAAGCTCCAAGAGCTTGCAGGCAAGACCATTGCTATCGACGCGTACAACACTATCTATCAGTTCCTAAGCATCATAAGAGGGCCGACCGGAGAGCCGCTTGCAAATAGCAAGGGTGAGATAACCAGCCACCTGAGCGGGCTCTTTTACAGGAACGCCAACCTGCTGATGGAAAACATCAAGCCAGTCTATGTTTTTGATGGCAAAGCAAACAAACTCAAAATGGCCGAGATACAGCGGAGAAGCCAGCTTAAGAAAGAAGCTACTGAAAAGTACCAGCTTGCGATAGAGGAAGGTAGAATTGAAGATGCTCGCAAGTATGGCATGCGCACCGCTGTCCTTAGCGAGAAAATGGTCGAAGAGTCCAAAAAGTTGCTCTCCATCTTGGGCATCCCCCATATCCAAGCGCCTTCTGATGGCGAAGCGGCGGCTGCCTACCTTACAAAGCAAGGTCTAGTTTATGCCGCCGCAAGTCAGGATTATGATTCGATACTCTTTGGCGCGATTAGATTGGTACGCAACTTGGCTATTAGTGGCAAGCGTAAGGTTCCAAACCGCAATGTCTACGTCGATATCGAACCTGAAATATTCGAACATGACAAGGTGCTACAAGAGGTCGGACTGACGCACGAGCAGCTGGTGGACGTCGGAATACTGATTGGCACTGACTTTAATCCTGGTGGATTCCCCGGGATCGGACCAAAGACAGCGCTCAAGCTGATCAAAGAAAACGGCAAACTGGAGAATGTGGAAAAGATCAAACACCTGCTTCCACAGGTGCCATACCAAGAGATCCGCAAGATCTTTCTCAACCCAGAGGTACCACAGGTCGACAAGATAGAGTTTGGAGAAGTGAACCGTGAAAAGGTGCTGGATTTTCTCTGTGTAGAAAAGAGCTTCTCAGCAGACAGGGTGAGTGGCACCCTAGACAAGCTGCAAAAATCGGTTGCTAACAGAAGCCAGTCACTCGAACAGTGGTTTAGCTGATCTGTGAAGAGAATCCAGTTTTTGGTGCTTCTTCTATAAATAGAAAATCATCCGGCAGATGGCTTGCATTTGCATACTCACAGGCCTGACTTGGCAAATCAAATCGACGTTCGCGCTTGGATTCTTTGATTCTCTTTCAGTCATGATAACAGCAGAGTACTTTTTGGCACTGGACTAAGCCTGAAGAAACCATGATGATTTCTCCTGGCCATGGTGCAGAAATAGACACCTTGATCTATGCCTTCGGCCTTATCTCTGGAGCCTGCATCAACCCTGCAGTAACAACTGCGATGATAGTTACAAGAATATCAACATCAAAGACCATGCGGCCTACAGTGGTGCGTAGATAACAGGACCAATTGTGGCTGCGTTGGCTCGAATGGATATATTCTGCTAGAACCCGGCGGACAGTCGAGATTTGGTGTTCTGTTGCTTAAATTTGAAATAAGGAAATGTTGCTCGAAAGCATGCTCCAGCAGATCTATAATTCGTAAATCTGGCATGTGTTCTTCGTACTCGAAGACAGTCAGAAATGACGATTTTTCTGGGTCATGCAACAGAGCATCATCTCCTATTGTATGCTCTATGCCTTCCTCTTCAGGGCCGGTGCAGCGTGTGCGCAAGTCTATGAAATAGTAGAAGCAGCGAGTTCAACCGACGCGTTTTGCATATCAACCCACTTATTATATCGTCAATATTGGCCCGTCCTGCTCTAGGACGCAATTTCATCACGTTGATCTTTTCTTCAGTCACAATGCTTTGCCCAGGATGCTTTAATGGAGAATTTATCAGAGATCAAGAAGGAACCTGACAGTGGCTTTTCCCTTTTCTTGCCTGACCTCCATTTCATGGTAAGTAACGGCCTTTATCTCCACCTTGTAATGGTGTTTGTCAAGATTTAGCTTTTCTCCTCTTGCCACACCTTCAAGCAAATAATCCCCATTCTGCTTGTTGATCTTGGTCGAGAATTCCGACATCACAATACCATCCGCCACGAGCACGAGCATGACCTTGTCCAGCCAGTCAAAAAGCAGAGAATGCAGGTCATGGCCAGACGCAGTAATTCTGACCTCTGTCTCAGGCACCACCGTTTTCAGATCGATCATTGTGTCGTTGAGACCCCTGGCGGCATTTTCAAAGGCTTCTTCCAACGTCTCGCCGTATGCTTCAATGACGGCGTCTGTCATGTGATCCAGATAGCGGAAGCCGCCTGCCAATGCCTGCCATATGTGGTAGACTGTTATTATACGTTCATCGCAAAATCTAAATGCTAACGCACTGCTGGCTACTGCTGTGGTTAAGCTAGAGCTTCCTCGTGGCATGAGGGACCTTGAAGCGGAAGAGTTTGCCAACATAAGTTATGTCCGGGACAAATTTCTCGAGACTGCCGAGTTGTTCAACTTCAAGATGACAGAGCCTTCGCCGCTTGAAATGCTTGCCACGCTGGAGGCAAAGGGAGGAGCAGCGATTTTAAATGAAATTTATGCATTCAAGGACAAAGGCGGACGAGATGTCGCGCTCAGATTTGACTTGACCATAGGCCTGACCCGTTATGTCGCGGCCAGGCGCGACTTGAAGATGCCCGCGAAGCTGGCGACGATTGCTGGTGTGTGGAGGTATGACGAACCACAGGCCGGACGTTATCGCTATTTCCACCAGTGGGATGTAGAAATATACGGTCCGTTCAGCCGGGAGTCCGACGCTGAGGTTATCGAGTTTGTCTCGACGTTCTTTAGAAAGCTTGGACTGAAGGTCACCATAGAGGTAAACGATAGACAGGTTATCGAGCAGTTCATCAAGGTCAAACTTGGCGTCACAGAACAAGAAAAGATGATGGAAATGTTCCGAGCTGTAGATAAGGTGCCTAAGAAGGGACCTGCAGGAGTGCTTGAAGAGTACAAGGACCGGATAGAATCCTCCCTGCTCGAGGCGTTGATAGATCTTTCAAAAATCAAAGGTACAGTTGACGAAGTTGCAACCAAGACCAGCTTGAAAGAACTCGACAGCTGGCAGAGGTTCATCGGCCTGATGGATTCGCTCAGGTCGAGAAAAGTGAATGAAGCTCAGGTCAATCTCGGGATCGTACGTGGGCTTGACTATTATTCT
>DASVCY010000066.1:0-11666 GCA_036381375.1 Nitrososphaera sp.
CGCCAAGGCCCTGTGAATGAACCAATCCTCATACACAGTTTTGGCGAATTTGAGCGCATTTTTGGCGGTCGATGGAAAAAGAGTACAATGAGCTACGCCGTAGACCAGTACTTCTTAAATGGTGGCCATGATGCGATAATAGTCAGGGTTGTCCATACCGATGAGGTCGACCCTACCAAGAGCGCAACTACAACCACTTTTTCAAGTCCAAGTGGCGGACCAAAATTTGTAGCTGCAAATCCTGGCGCGTGGGCCAATGAATATGAAATCGAAATAGATCATGAAGTTGATGCTGAGCAGGATGACCCCGACCCTGCCAAGAAACATCTCTTCAACCTGAGAGTCAAGGATGGAAACGGGGTAGTAGTTGAGGAATTTCGAAACATATCACGCAACAATGACCATAAGAAGTTCGCACTAAATGTCCTGAAGGACGAGTCGGATTATGTCCTTGTCAAAGATGATACCCAAGCAGATATCGATGCCCTCACTAGCGCTCTGCCTCCCGCTGACAACCCATATACGGGCAACGGTGGAAGCGATGGAGATAACATAAATCATGAAGACATCAAGGGCAGCGAGGATGAAAAGAAAGGGATATACGCGCTTGACAAGGCAGATATTTTTAACTTGCTTTGTATCCCCGCACCGGATCCTGAGGGTGCTGGGAAGGCAGACCCGCACTACTCTGTTGTGTACACTGCAGCTGCGACCTATTGCAAGGAAAAGAGACGGGCCATATTGATTGCAGATCCGCCAAATGATTGGAACTCGCCAAAGGACGCATCCAGTGGAATAGACTCCCTGCCACTCGCGCGCAATGAAAACGTTGCCATATACTATCCTCTCATAAGATCCCCAGATCCCAACGAAGATGGAAGGTACAGGACTTTTGCACCCTGTGGTGTCGTGGCAGGCATAATAGCCAAGACAGACGCACAACGCGGAGTCTGGAAGGCGCCTGCCGGGATTGACGCCATACTTACTGGGGTGCCGGAGCTTGAATATCGTATGACAGACGAAGAGAACGGCTCGCTCAATCCTCTTGGCATAAACTGCCTGCGCGTGATGCCGGGAACTGGAAGAGTCGTGTGGGGAGCGCGTACCATGAAAGGCGCAGATAGACTGGCCAGCCAATGGAAGTACCTGTCAGTTCGCAGGATGGCGCTATACATAGAAGAGAGCCTCTACCGGGGAACCCAATGGGTGGTCTTTGAACCCAACGACGAACCGCTATGGTCGCAGATAAGGCTCAACATAGGCGCATTCATGCATGACTTGTTTACAAAGGGAGCATTTCAGGGAAGCACACCCAAAGAAGCTTATCTGGTCAAATGTGATAAAGAGACCACAACACAATACGATATTGATAGAGGAATAGTGAATATTGTGGTGGGATTTGCTCCGCTAAAGCCAGCAGAGTTTGTCATAATAAAGATCCAGCAACTTGCTGGACAGACGGAGGCGCAGTAAAATGGCACAATTCAGCGTTAATCCAACCAGATTTGACCCGTACAAGAACTTCAAGTTTCGCGTAATGTGGGATGGGAAATACGTAGCAGGTCTCAGCAAGATGACTGCGCTCAAGCGAACGACCAAGCCGATAGAGCACCGAGAGGGAGGAGATCCAAGCACAAGCCGCAAGTCTCCCGGGAGGACGACTTATGACGCGATAACCCTCAGCAGAGGCGTCACCCACGACCTGGAGTTCGAAAAATGGGCAAACAAAGTGTGGAACTATGGCTCCGGACTTGGCTCAGAAGTTTCACTTAAGGACTTCCGAAAAGACATCATAATAGAGGTATACAACGAAGCTGGTCAGCTTGCCATAGCGTACAAGGTGTACCGCTGCTGGGTTTCCGAGTACCAGGCCCTGCCAGAGTTCGACTCTAACGCGGATGCCATTGCCATCCAGACCATCAAGCTAGAAAACGAGGGTTGGGAGAGGGATGAGGCCGTGACAGAACCTACAGAACCTAGCCTGTGATAATGTGATGATCGGGCCATGGAGCAGGCCATAGTCGCAGTTCCGCGCGGAATACATGATCCAGCCAGCGGTCAGTGGATAAGGCAAGTGCATCTAAGGCAACTCGTAGGCAATGACGAAAAGTTCCTCGCTGAACTTTCAGACATGCCGCTGCACTTGCGCGTACTCGCATTTCTTGAAAGGGTAGCAAGTTTCGAAGTAGGCGAAACCGCAGAGTTGTTGCGCAAGCTGAGCATCGGCGACAGAGTTGCATTAATGCTGCATATACGCAGGATGGAGCTTGGAGACACTCTTGACTGCACCATTTCCTGCGTCAAATGCCACAAGGGCATGTCTGTAGCGCTCTCCGCAGCAAAGTTACTTGGCACAAAGGGTCTTGAGCGGAGCCTCGGCTATGATATGGAAGTAGGCGGCTTTAATCTGACAATAAAACCACTCACGGCTCTTGATCAAAACAAGCTCTTGAGCACAACAGAAGGAGAAGATCTGTTACAGATGCTGGCGAGATCTTGTATCATTGGTGCTGGCCAGACACTTCCAGAGAAGCTGCCTAATGAGGCTATGGAGGCTATTGGCTCGATGCTGGAACAAATCGACCCGCTGTCTGATATTGTGCTCGATATCTCTTGCCCTGAATGCGGCCACAAGTTCAGCGCTTCTTTCAATGTCGAAGACTTTGTCCTCAGAGAGCTTCGGGTAGGCCAGAGTGATATAGATTCTGAAGTTCACTGGCTGGCCTTGCACTATCATTGGAGTGAAAACGAGATCCTATCACTCCCAATGCGCCGTCGCAGGAAATACATCTCGCTCATCAACTCTGCTCTGGCAGGCGGGAGTGTATGAGTTACTTTAGGCGGATAATCGACAGGACACTTGGTCCGGGTCAGCATTCGGTAAGTCCTGCCGTGACTCCGGATTCAATACCGGAAAGCCCTGCGGAAGCAAGACCTGCGCAGCCAAGCTGGAAAAGAAACTATACTCCTCCAGCCGAAAAGGAAGTCAAAGACGAGCTCGCAACTGTGCCTGCGCTGGTAAAAGGAAAAGATCTGTTAAACGGAGATATGAAAGTAATTGATACTGGCAGCAGGCCAGAAAAGTTACAGCAAAATCATCCAGAGGGTTTGAATGATATTGAACCACAGAGGCCTATACAACCTGCAGACACGCAGGAAAATGGCTCCAATATTTCTATCAAAAACCAACCTATAATATCACCAGCACACAAGCATGAACGAGAAGGACATCCGCTACTGGCCACGACAAAGCCCTCTGTGAGCGAATCAGACATCAAGTCCGGACCAGCAGCACAAATCAATGTCCGCGATAATGATGACAAAATTGCCCAAACGGAGAAACCTTTTGCAGACGATATAGTCAAGCCGGCTATGATCAACAACCAAATCCACAAAATCCAACCAATGCCTGAAGAACCTCCTAGGTTCATACAGGATGTCGCACCTTTGAAATACGATGATGCGACTGTTGCAGGTCCAAAGGCCGGCTATGACGCCCAGCAAAAATATCCTTCACTTCTGCCCGCGGAGCCTATCCGAACGAAATATCTTTCAAATATTTCGCCACCCGAAGAGACCACGGTCACAATAAACATAGGTAGGATAGAGGTGAAGGCAGAGCCACCAGCCGAACCAAAGCGCACAAAACAAAAATTCTCACCTGCGCTCTCACTTGCAGACTATCTGAAGATGCGCTCGGAGGGCAGAATCGGATGAGCGATTCTTTTTCAATCGCGATGGTCACATCCGCGTTGTACTACCTGCTTAACAAAGAAGGTATCACAGTGTCTGCACAGTCACCTGATTCCATAAAAGACGTTGCCGATGATCAGGTGAACATATTCCTATACCGTGTGACTCCAAACCTGGGCTACCGCAACATGGATCTTCCTGCACGCGGGCATGACGGCAATCGCGTTGTAAAGCAGCAGCTCGGTTTGGATCTGCATTACTTGATAACCGCATATAGCAAAAAAGATAAGGACGATTTTGCAGCACACAAGCTCCTTGGCCAGGTAACGAGGTTTCTGCATGAAAACCCGGTGATTACAAGGGCCACTCTTGAAGATATGAAGGATATTAGCAATCTTCCTCCAAACCTCGCCTCACTGGCTACCGATATTTCATCTTCGGATCTGGGCGAACAGGTAGAACTTGTTAAATTAACCATGCAGAACTTGTCGATTGAAGATATGACCAAGCTTTGGTCATCGTTCTTCAAAGAAGCAGCGTACCGGATCTCTGTAGCTTACATGGCAACAGTCGTTCTGATAGATGGCAAGCATAAGGTCGGCGCTGCAATGCCTGTCAGAGAGCGCAATATCTATGCCATAGCACCTAAACGTCCGGAAATAACATACATTGACCCGCAGGTGATCGAACATGGCACTTCAACAGTAGTATCTATCGTTGGCAAGAACCTAAAAGGCGACGATGTCAGGATAGACTTTGGGGAGGGCAAAAAGGTAGAGGATATGCCAGAGCCAGACTCTGTCGCTGATGGTGAGCTTGTAGTGGATGTATCGGCGCTTGGCGTAGGCGTGCACCAAGTCAGGGTTGTTCATGCACTGTCCATAGGCACTCCAGAAATACCACACAAGGGACCAGAATCCAATGCGGCGCTTTTTGCCATAGCACCTAGGTTTAAGCATACAGCTGATCCTGCCGATGCGGCAACTTTTGACTCAACGACAAGAAAACTGACACTGAAAGTAGAGCCCGGAATAAAGGCAAACCAAAAGAGAGTTGAAGTCATACTTGGCACCCAAAAGCCAATAGAAGTAGAGATTTCTAGCGAGCCTGTCACCGAAATGGAAGTAGAAGTCCCGACAGAAATAGAAAATGACACCTACCCAGTTAGGTTACGCGTGGATGGAGCAGAGAGCCAACCAGACGAGTTTTTTTCAAACGAGTACATGCGTCCGGTGGTAGACATATCCTGATGGCTGAGGTGTTTGACTCCTGGATAGATAAGAACCAAAAGTACTTGCTGGCATACATTGAACAGGTTAAGAGGTTTCTCAGTGCGCCACCAAGGACTCAGGCGGAGCCACAACCTGCACCCGCGTGGGACGACGAGCGACCGCCAGCCATAGAACGCATATGCCAGACCTTTGGACTATCTGACTTTGAAAAGATGGTTCTTCTTGTCTGCGCAGCTGAAGAGCTAGATTCGGAGGTTTCAAAGCTCTGCGCGCAGGTTCATGGCAACCCAGTCGCGGCGTATCCCTCATTCTCGATAGCACTTGCGGCGTTTCCTCACCCCCACTGGAGCGCGCTTTCCCCAACCGCGCCGCTACGCCTATTCCGCCTAGTCAGTCTAATAGGCTTACCTCAGGTCCCACTCACACGATGCCAGCTTAGGATCGAAGAACGAGTGCTTCACTATCTGACTGGCATATCATATCTGGACAAATCCATGCAAGGAATAGTCGAACCTGTTCAGGACGATGCTCCAATTGTAGAATCACAAAAGGTCCCTGCAGAAACCATATTGCATGCTTGGAAATCCACAAGTCCCCTTAGAGCCCAGCTTATAGGACCTGACGAATCCAGCAAGAAAACCACGGCTCGCATCGTTTGCAGTCATCTTGGGCTTGGTCTATTGAAGATTTGTGGAGATCTTGTGCCACAAAGGGCAGATGAACTAGAATCGCTTGCGCAGCTATGGAACAGAGAATCCGCGCTATTGGGAGCGGCACTTTATGTGCAGACTGCCGATCTAGAGCCGTCGGCAGAAAAAACGGTCAAGAGATTCCTTGCCAGCATCGCAGGACCCGCATTTCTATCTACTACGCAGCAATGGCAACTAGAGGGCACCGCACCTGCCGTAGAAGTTGCCAAGCCTACAAAGAAGGAGCAAAGGCTTCTGTGGGAGTCGCTACTTGGGGAAAGTAATGGGAGGTCGGCAAGTGCCGTGTCCAAGGTAGTCAACCAGTTTGATCTGAACAGTGGATCGATACAGGCCGCTGCTTCAGATGCTATACTTGCAATAAGTCACGGCAATGATCCTGCCGATGCGCTGTGGTCAGCAGGCCGTAAGGCCGCAAGACCCAGCCTCTCACAGCTTGCACAGCGAATTGTTACCAAGGCCACTATGGATGACCTAGTCCTAGGAGACCGGGAGAAGGAACTATTGCGCAGCATAATAGCAAGTACACGGCAACGCTTCCGCGTATACGAGGAATGGGGGTTTGCACGCAGTGGAGATAGGGGACTTGGAATATCGGCGTTGTTCTCCGGGGACAGTGGAACGGGCAAGACCACGGCAGCAGAGGCAATAGCTAGCGAGCTTGATCTTGATCTTTACCGCATAGACCTCTCTATGGTGGTAAACAAGTACATTGGTGAGACAGAAAAAAATCTAAAAAAGATATTTGATGCAGCCGAGGATGGCGGGGCCATACTATTATTTGATGAGGCTGATGCTCTGTTTGGCAAGAGGAGTGAGGTCAAGGATAGCCACGACAGGTATGCCAACATCGAAATTGGATATTTGCTGCAACGAATGGAATCTTACAAGGGTCTTGCAATCCTAACTACTAACCTGAAAAACTCGCTTGATAGAGCATTCACGCGCAGAATAAGGTTCATCGTCAACTTTCCCTTTCCAGACGAAAAGAGCAGGACACAGATATGGAAAAAAGTGTTCCCTCCAGCGGTGCCCCTAAGCGGTCTGGATTACGCCAAGCTAGGCTCATTAGAGCTGGCAGGAGGTAACATACGCAACATAGCTTTGGGTGCGTCGCTACTTGCTGCAGATGAGGGGTCTCCGGTTGAGATGAGGCACATTGCAAGGGCTGCAAGGGAAGAGTATGACAAGATAGGGAGGCCGTATCCAGCAGGGAGGATTGTGGCGTGAAAGTCAGAATAAACATTGACAGGCTTGTGTTGGATGGATTTAGCAGGCAGGACGCAGAGGTATTTGCGCAAGGTCTAGAGCAAGAGTTGTCAAGGCTTGTAAGGAAAAATGGTATTGGCAGTGTTTCAGGTGCCGACACACTGAAGGTCGGAAATGTACTGGTTAAACAGGATTCTAAGCCCGACTTGCCAGGTGTTGTTGCACGTTCAATATACTGGAGCCTTGTAAGAACGTGAATAATCTTCCCTAGAATTCGCGAACGCCGATATGAACAGTAAAGATAGAACTATGCGTTAATCACAAGGACTTCAGTTAGAGAAGTCGATTTCCAATGGCAAGCGTCTACATTATTCTTGTTTGCCAAAATATGGATACAACCAAGTTGAACGCAAGATCCAACGTGATTAAACAATATTGATCATGTTCTCTTAGATCTATAACTAGTTGAAGCGACGGCTAGAAATTAGCCCAGCGCACGTCCATTGACTTTACATTGACATTGCGACAGTCTGGCGTGCTCGTTCCGCCACATACGGATCGGGATGACGCGCTAACGCACGAATGTGAGTCTTCGCGGCCGTGCGCATAGAGAGCAAGAGTACAAGAGGCCACTCACGTGATTCTGGTGGACCTTGCATCACGTTTTCGAAGAGGCGAGCAATCAAGGTCTCCAAGGCATCGTCGTCACGGCGCAGGTCAAAGGCTAGATTGACAACCAATTCTTGTGCGCCATCATGTGATAGCGCGGCTGCAGTCGTATCAGTGAGACAAAATGGGCGACGACACTCTAGATTCATCCGGCCTTTCGATCCATTCGTAAGGCGCTCGCGTGTGTGTTCCAGCTGAACGAACTGGTTTAATACCAGCGGTTGGTGCCAAGGGGCGTCTGATGATACCTTTACCACCCCTTCAGGACCGCCCATGTATGGCACATCTGCCATCGGATCTGCAAGGAGAGAGCCCTCAAATGTCGCAGTGAATCTAAACTGACCGGGCCTTTGCCGCATGCGGTCGCCAGCCACCGCGAGTTGAAGTGGATGCAGCCCGTAACTTTCGACAAAGAATTCCATCTCAACCGGACCGCCGGCGAGCAGTTCGCCAGAGCCAATTCGAAAACCGGCACGCACGCGGATCTTACCTTTTTCTAACTCCACAGCACTTTCACGCAATTCGGTCGTATGCGCATTCATAAGAATCGAATCCTCACATTTTGTCTGCGTGCATGCAGCACCGTATCGGTAGCAGTAACGGTGACGCGGCCTGTGAACCCCGCCGGGCGCGTGACAGTCACGTTCATTGCGTTACCCGGACCTGTGACAACAGGCGCGACGACAACGCCTCCAGCTGCGGCCGCTGCGTCTACTGCCCAATTCAGACGGCGGCCGCCTGGCCCAGCATTGATGGTAACGTTGGTTGTGAGTGTGCCCGCAGGCACACGACTTGGAGTTGCGCGCATGTTGCGCAGCCGTACTGCCACTACGCGAACGCGTCCATCTGCATGACGATTGGGGAAAATCGAGTCAGAAGCCCGTAAGCGGAAGTTCCCCGTGTGGAGACCGGCCCGTAGCGTCGCAGTTGCAGGCAATACGGCAGGGTTGCCTGCAATTATCGAAACATCTCCACTAAGGACAGTCCAATTCACAGTGCGGCCTGCCACAGTAGAGTTTACAGAGAGATTGGCTGTGGCATTTCCATCGGCAGCAAGATCAGTGACGCCGGCTCCATTTGGGGTGGCTGCGATATTGCTGAGGATGATGAGCGGGTTGCCGACGTAGGGCTCATTGTGTACTGGCGCTGTGACGTGGCCAAAACGATGTTCTGTCCTAAATTGAAAGGCGGCTGGAGGAGATCCAATCAGAGAGCGAATGTGCTTTCCGTCAGCGATCGTCCTACTGACCACGGTGCCAGCTCCTTGCCATGAAGCATACTGGAAACGCTGCCGATAAATCAGCCGCCTCGGCAAGTGTGGAACGCCGGGTCCTACAAAGCGGTTAACATCAATGGCAGGAAGTCCATCAGCGGCATTTAAAACACCTGCAGGCGTAATGAGCTGATCATTCCAAGTGTTTGCAGGGACTGCTAGTGCCAAGTTGAATGCGGGGTTAAAGGCCCCATTAGGGGGAGCTATGTTGAAGTCATCGCCCCCATTAGTGATCAGCTCTCCAACAATCCGCGTCAGCGGAGGGTGCCGCGCATCCGACGAGGCGAAGGTGATCGTATTGAGCACGCCGTATGGTCCTAAAGCGCCTGCCCCGGTGAGGGCACTCACCCGCGTGGGGACGGCATTAACTGTCAAATCCGCCATCAGAGCAGCGGGTCCTGCAGTCGAGGCTCGCGTTTCATCGAGTCTAGCACGAGTCGCGGTATCCCTTATGCGCAATCCAATGTCACCTGTGCGGCTACCGGGGGTTATCACATTGCCGGCTATTCTTGCGCCAAGCGATCTCCGGAATGACACGGTAGTCGGTCTACCTGCAGGAGCTGTAATGGTGTTGACAGTCACCGTGTTTCCATTGATGCCGTCGCGATTAGGCTCAGCGGTATTAGGAGGGGGAACACCAGGTATAAGCGAAGGCACTGCGGCTAAAGGAGGTGCAGCAGTGTAAGTAGTGCTCACCACTTGCACTAACATGACAGGTGGTGCATCGAAAAAGTCACCCGGGGCGCCATGTACCGCAGCGCGGATAGTAATTGGAGTGCCACCAACAACGGCGGCGCCACCAGGTTGCGCTGCACGGATGCGCACTCGGCGACCAGTTCCAATCACGGTCACTCCTGCGGGAGCGGCTCCACCAGGGTTAATACTCCACGTCAAGCGAGTACCTGCGCCAGCGACAGTTGCGGTAGCAGTAATATCTCTGCCGCCTACTCCCAGCTCGGCACTGGAGGTAATCACATTGGTGACAAGTGGTGCTGCCTGTCTGCGATTGGAAGACGCCGTCAATCCCAATTGGGAAGCAGGTGATGAACGTGAACCTGTTCCCATATTTTGCTGAATGACGTGTGCAAGCTCATGCGCCAAGAGTTGGAGGTTATCCGACGCTTCTGGGTTAGAGACCTTTCTACCGAAGAAAATATCGTGACCATGAGTGAACGCATGTGCGCCAAAACGGGTGGCAGCATCGGCAGCCACCCGACCTGTATGCAGCCTGACTCTTGAAAAGTCCCATCCAAATGCATTCTCAAATTTCCTCCGCATGTCATCAGAAATCGGGCGTCCTTCTCCCTGCACGGAAACACCTGATACGCGAGCCTGCATTGTGGGCGGTGAGTGTTGTCGCAGATCACCCAGCCGCCTGACAACTTCGGCGGCTGCGCGATCCGCTTGGATTTCATGGACATCAGTGTCTGAGCTATCAGAAGCGGTTTCAGACACTAGCTGTGTTCCAACTGGGTCAGAGTCGATGGGCTTTGGCCGCATCGGGCGCATCTCTGTTGAGTTTGCCTCTTGCCCATAAGCAACCTCCGGCTGACTTTCGTTTACTTTAGAAAGAATGTCGAGCTTTGCAAAGTCAAATCCAGCACTAGTGTGCACGAAGCTCTGTACTGCCTGATTGTCAACAGTTTGTTGTCGGTAATCGAAATAATCGTCAGTGTGCATTACATGGTCGCGAACAGGTTGATGCATAGAACTAGCCGGGGCCGACATCAGCGTCTTGAGATTTCTTGTCTTACTCTGATGGCCCACAACTGACAACGTCATAATCTAACCACGTTGGGCATAAAGAAAAGCATTGCCTTAACTGATGTATGCACGTTCTTCATTCATTAATTGCCTAGTCTTCAGATAGATATCCCTAGATAACTTCCAATGCGCCGTTGTTCACAGAAACGCTCGCTGGCGTCAGCTTTACACTTGCAGCGCCATTACTCAGCTCTATGCCTGTTACATCCATGACTATCTTTAGTCCAGTGGTCGTTTCTATGGTGATGCCTCCAATACCCGGCGTATCGTCGAGCTTTATCGTCGCAGTGTCTGTTTTGATTATCTTCACATAGGGAAGTGCAGGCAAAGCCGGCGTTTCACCCGCACCCCAAAAACACCCTGTCCATATCGGGTAGTCGGGATTGCCGCCCTCAAACTCTATCCATACGTTGGCGTCGACAGGGGGCACGAAAAAGAACCCCACACCTGAGCCTCCGTATGGCGCGCTAGGCAACGCCCAACCTGTCTCCTCGTCTCCAAACACTGCAGGTACCTTGGCACGCACTCTTCCCATCATGAGGGGGTCATTGTTACTGGTTACCTTGCCCCTATACTTGCCAAAAAAGCGACTCTCGCTCATGGCATTGCCACCGGCGTTGTGGAACCGAGCCCTTCGCGGGTTATCGTGAAAGACTGTTTGTATTCGCCCTTGCTTATCCTATGGGTCACATTTTTGACATAGTAATAGCCATCATGCAAAAAACCCACACCACGTAGGCCGACTAGCTTTCTTGCCCGAAGAACTTCGCCGTAACTTAGGCCGTCAAGCTCGCCTGTAGCGGTGACTGCGTCGGTAGAACCATCAGTTGTGGCTTGAGCTTCTCCATAAGCCTGTATAGCATTGACTCCTCCTTTTGCACGATATTTTTTCTTCTTGGCATTTCCGATATTTTTTAGTAGATCTGGAAAAAGTGCAAGGGGCGGTCTCAGACTGCCGACAGTTACTACGGGTATTTCCATATTTAGAAGAGGATCTTGCACCTTTCCTGTCACAATGGTTGAGTCGAGGGAGCTGTATTGAAAGTTGATGTTGGTGACATTTGTAAACGACCCCATGTTCAGGGTAAGCGCCTTTTGTGGAAGCGATGTGTATTCCTT
>DASVCY010000067.1:0-4974 GCA_036381375.1 Nitrososphaera sp.
TGTTTGGCAAGTTCGTCAACCTTCTCCTTAAAGCCAATTTTGATTAGCCAGTCGCGCAATAGTTGTTTGTCGTAGCTTTCCTGTATCCTGCCTGGCTGATAATCCGATTTAAGCCAGAGCCGATATTCGTCAGGACCGAGCGAGTCTCCAAGCAAGATGTTGCCGTTCCTGTCCTTCCCGAACTCAAATTTGACATCTGCAATGATAAACCCGGCACGCTCTGCGATCTTGCTCATTTTTTCATAAAGCGATATTGAGGTCTTTTCGAGGTAGTCATAATCCTTGCCAGAAATGAGGCCTGAAGAGATCAGTTCTTCTCTACCTATTGGGACATCATGTTCTTCAGATTTTGTCGTTGGGTCAAAGATAGGCTCTGGAAGCTTTGATGCCAAAATAAGGTTGAAATTAGAAGGAAGGTCTTTGCGATCTTTGTAGCGATCGACAAGACTGCCATAGAAGTATCCCCGCACAACACACTCTACGGGCATCATCTCTAGCTTCTTAACTATCATCTTGTCCTTATCAACAACCTTCAACATGTGGTGAGGCGTCTGAAGAGCGTCAAACCAGAACTCCGCGAACCTACAAAGAACTTCGCCCTTTCTTGGGATTGGTGTCGCCATCATTACGTCAAATGCTGAAACGCGATCTGAAAAGTGGAAGAGAATGTCGCCGTCGTCTAGCTCGTAGATGTCCTTGACCTTCCCTTTGCGGAGGAGTCTCATCGCCGCATTGGCTACCATGTATGCGATAAAAAGTCTATCTGATCATTGAAAGACTTTTAACGTCGCGCCAAATCAGATATAAATTATCTTGAAGGTCAGCAGTGACCTCCTCGTAATGGATAGACCAATTTGTTTGGGCATCATAGGTGGAGGACAGTTGGGCAAGATGATTGCGCACGAGGCAAGACGCATGTCACTGAAAATCATCATCCTTGACCCGACGGAAGGATGCCCTGCCTCACGAATAGCAGACGAACAGATAGTGGCCGACTTTAAAGACGAATCTGCAATAATGAAATTAGCAGAAAAATGTGACATTTTGACCTATGAAATCGAGCTCGCAAATTCAGTTGCGCTCAGAGAACTTGAAGCTAAAAACTATCCTGTCAGACCTGCTCCTGAAACCCTGCGCACTATACAAAACAAGTACAGACAAAAGTCATTTCTAAAAGATCACAAGATACCTGTACCGGAATTTGCGCTTGTGCGTTCTGAAGAACACCTTCACGAACTATGTAAGAAATTTGGCTTTCCGGCTATGTTGAAGGCGTGTGAAGATTCGTACGACGGCAGAGGCAACTTTTTGATCGCATCTAAAACCAAGGTGCACGAGGCATTCGCCTACTTTTCAGGGAGAGAGTGCATGCTAGAAAAGTTTGTCCCATTCACCAAAGAAATATCAATAATGGTTGCCCGCAATCCTAGTGGCCAGATAGAATCATTTCCTGTTGCTGAAAACATCCACAAGAATAGCATTCTGGACACTACAATAGTGCCAGCCAGAATCAGCAAGAGCGTAGAATCGAGAGCAAGAAAGGTGGCGGAGAAGACGATGGCGGCGCTGCACGATGCAGGAATATTTGGGATCGAGATGTTTGTCACAAAAAGGGGCGAAGTATTGATTAACGAGATCGCTCCCAGGCCACACAACTCTGGCCACTATACAAACGAGGCGTGCTCCGTATCGCAATTTGAGCAGCACTTGCGGGCGGTTCTTGACCTGCCATTGTCAAAACCAGAATTGCTCTCTCCAGCGGCCATGATCAACATACTTGGTAACGAAAACTTGGATGGACCGTATGCTATAAGGGGGCTAGCACGATCGATGGCGGTGCCCGGAGCAAACCTATACATCTATGGCAAGAAGATCTCTAGGCCACGGCGCAAGCTGGGTCACATCACTGCCACAGGCAGAACGGTAAAGGAGGCAATTGCCCGCGCCGAAAAGGCTAGAAGGGCGATTGAGCTTGTCCCCATGGGGGGTAAACTTTGAGAAAGCTTGTCAGCGCTGTTGGCATTATTATGGGGAGTGACTCAGACCTGCCGGTAATGAAGGAAGCGAAAGAAGTTCTCGATTCGTTTGGAGTACCCAACGAGATAACAATAGTCTCTGCACACCGGACGACAAAGAGGATGGTTGAATACGCAAATAGTGCCAAAAAAAGGGGTGTCAAGGTCATTATTGCAGGAGCAGGGGGCGCCGCCCATCTGCCGGGGATGGTGGCTTCGCTGACTCCTTTGCCAGTCATAGGGGTGCCGATCAAGACAAAAAGCCTCGATGGTTTGGACTCACTCTTATCGATCGCCCAGATGCCGCCAGGGGTGCCCGTTGCAACTGTGGCAATAAACGGCGCCAAAAATGCAGGAATCCTTGCCTGCCAGATACTGGGGACGGAGGACCCCGAAATAGCAGGTAAGGTAGAAAAATACAAGCGGGATCTTGAGGCGAGCGTGCTCAAGAAGGCAGGCAAGCTGGAAAAAGAAGGCCTAAAGAAATACCTAAAAGAACTTCAATCGTAGAATTTATTTGTAAGCTGCGATTTTACAAATTGGCGTGGAACACACACAGCATTCTTCCCATGCTAATGATTCTTACGAAGTCCACGGAGGACATGGCGACTCTGAGCAAATTATCATAAAAAGGATGGCCATACATGAGAGGTTGGCAGATGAGATGAAAAAGAACGGAGTTGATTGCACAACACTCCCGCTCGGCTCGCACAAGCTGGAACGAGAAGAAACCTATTATAGCCACGGATTCCCCCTTTCACCAAGGGTAGTGACGAACAGGGGACTAATAGAGATCAGGGGTAGGAACATTGATTTTGTGCAAGTATTGCAGAGGATTTGAGTGAGACCATGCCAAAACAAGATCCGTCTCCGCTGCCCTATGGCTCGCTTCAATATCATCAGGTCCACTATATTGTTAGGTGCGAAAGCAAAGAAAACAGCAATTTTCTTGCAAGATGCGAGCCCATTACAAGAGGTTACTTTGGAAACAAACGTGTCGTTGATGTAAGATGGACAGGTGCAGACCAGCTTGCCGAGCTATTACAGTCAGACGAAAAGCTTACTGAAATGCTGAAGGAGGTCATGCTCCGCGAAGGAGAGATAAGAATAGATCCAATGGATGACCACATTAGGATCTATGGCAAGTGGATCCACGCGGAATCCTTTGCATTCAACCAGACCATGTTGGAAATTGCAGACAGAATAGCAGGTCACATCAAAGCAAGGCTTCGCGCACTAGGCGAAGCTGCCTAACTTCTTTTTCGCAATAATGTTCACGATTATCGTATGAAATGAAGTTAACTTTAATAGTCGTGGAAAAGTGCGAACTTTTGTGGAAAACCAATCATCATCTTCTCCCAAATCTGACTTGAAATTTAACGGTAAAACCGTAGTCATCACTGGCAGTGGCACAGGCATCGGCCAGGCCATAGCAAAAAAGTTTGCAGAGCACGGGGCCAACATTGTGATCATGGGCAGAAGAAAGGAGCCGCTTGATCAGACTGCAAGCATACTCAACGAAATAATTTCATCAGTCGGATCGTTTGGAAAGGTTGCAGCTTTCCCAGGAGTCGACGTCGCAGACGAAGCCGGAATCAATTCAATGTTTGCCAGTGTAAAAAATCAGTTCGGCAAGGTCGATATTATTGTTAACAACGCCGGCGTTTCCGGTCCGGTCAAGACTTTTACAAACGCAAGTGTCAAAGAATTCCGCGACGCTGTTGCAATTCACCTTACGGGCACCTTCTGGACTTCTGTCAGTGGCTTGAGTGCAATGGAAAAGGGCGGGAAGATAATCACAATTGCCACATTCTTCACCGAAGAGAACCGATATGAACAGAGACCATACCGTTTCAGGACACCATATACTGCGGCTCAGGGGTCCAAGAACCGCTTGGCAGAAGCACTCGCTTGGGAACTTGCCGGGCGTGGCATCCGTTCTATTTCAACCAACCCCGGACCTGTTCATTCTGACAGGATCTACAAGACAGTCTACCCGAAGGCCGCCGCTGAATTCCTCAGAGTTGGGGGCTATCCGGGGTTGAGCTCGGTAGAAGTTGAAAAAGTCACTGAGGGTGCCCTTCCAGCGCTGGGCGAACAAGACGACGTTGTCAAAAAAGCATGCAGGCAGGTTGCAGTTGAGATCGCAAAATCACGCGGGCAGGAGTCTGAGGAAAATATCAAGCAGCTTACCGAGACGGTGTCTGGCGCTCTTGCCAAAATGCAGGAGATTGCGGAAAAGATACAGAACAACACCAGCAAGATGATAGTCGATGGAGAATTCCTGACTCAGGAGGATGTAGCAGAGATGGTGATGAACCTCTGTGATGAAAAGATAAGCAAGCTCATAAACGGCAGAGTAATCCCCAATGACCGAGTGTTTTACCCAGTCAAGCCAATTATCGGTACTATAGTGGAAGGGCCTGCCCAGCCAGACCTGAAAGACAAGGTCATCATTTTGACGACCACTTCATCTGCCAAGAAGGACGTTGAGAGGGTCAAACAAGTGGCAAGGCTTGCACAGGGCGCTGGCGCCAAGCAGGTGATAGTTCTCGCGAACAACAAGGATGACATGCAAGAATACAGGGAATTCCATAGCCACGCAATAAACATGATCGACGAAGAAAGCGTAAGACGCATCTTTAACATCGCAAGGACAAGGTTTGGTAAGATTGATTCTGTTATTCATTTCACAGGCGACTATGACTATAACGCAGCATTGAGCGCGCTTTCGAGGAAACAGTGGGATGCACTGGTTGACAACTTCATATACATTCCAGGCCTCATAACGAAAGAAGCCGTCAATGCAATGGCTCCGCAAGGGGCAGTCGAAGATCCAGCAAAATACAAAGAGTCGAGGGGTACAGTTGTTATCGTAGGACCTGATGCCCCCGTTGGCAAAAAGATTTCAGGAGTCGTGAGGGCAAGGGCAGACGTATTCAGGGGAGCGCTCCGACCA
>DASVCY010000068.1:0-2280 GCA_036381375.1 Nitrososphaera sp.
GTTTGAGTGTTTGGGTTAGAAGGGTTTATTGTTTTTCCCCATTTGCCGATACCACGGCTCAGGCGTATAATTCTTGAAGTTCATTGTATCCGCATCGTATAGCTGGCGAACCATACCTGTAGGCCCGTTGCGTTGCTTGGAAATCAAAAGCTCACA
Source organism: Nitrososphaera sp. (assembly GCA_036381375.1). Lineage (GTDB taxonomy): Archaea > Thermoproteota > Nitrososphaeria > Nitrososphaerales > Nitrososphaeraceae > Nitrososphaera. Next base: position 157 of record DASVCY010000068.1, read on the forward strand.
GATACCATTAGTACTTTGTCCGGACCACCTTTCACCCTCCCCTTCCGGGTATTCCTTAATACCGTAATATTCGGGGCGAAACAGGAAGATCACAGCGTCTGCATCCTGTTCAATAGCGCCGGATTCGCGAAGGTCTGCTAACATAGGGCGCTTATTCAGGCCCGGCCTTGACTCACACCCCCGGTTAAGCTGAGACAACCCTAGCACAGGTATGTCCAACTCCTTAGCTATAGCTTTGGATGTGCGGGATATTTCAGCTACCTGTTGCTCGCGTACATCTTTGTCGGATGTCAGTAGTTGCAGGTAGTCAATCGCTAATAGCTGAATGTCATATTTGTGCTTCAACATCTTAGCTTTCGTTCGTAGTGCATGAGGGGTTACCACGGTCGTATCATCGACAATCACTCCCATATCCAGCAAGTGTTCTGCCGCCTCGTGGACCTGGTTCATCTCTGGCTCGGATAGCTGCCCTTTACGCGCCCTGTCTCCATTTACCCCGGCCTCGGATACGATCATCCGGAACCCTAAAGATCGGTAACTCATCTCAAGCGAAAGTAAGGCTGCGTTTCCTGTATGTCCGGCAGCATGTTTCAGCGCTGATAGGACAAAGGCCGTTTTCCCCATACTCGGACGTCCGGCAATCACATAGAAGCCTCCTTTTTGCCAACCGGCAGTTATGCCATCCAGATCTAATCCGCTAGGAATGCCCGTTACTCCGTCTGGTGCTCCTTGTATATTGATTAAGTGTTCTAGAGCGGCTTCTATGGTCTGTCGCGGTTCGTAGACATTATTTTGATGCTGTTCGTTGAGGATGCCAAAGATCTGTCCGTCTGCAAAATCCAACACGTCGTAGGTGTCTTCAGACTGGTCATAAGCTTGGTTGGTGATCCGCTCGCAAGCCTCGATGAGTTGGCGACGCTTGGATTTTTCCTTGATAATCTGACAATGGTAGTCGGTATTGGCCGTTGATCCTACATGCCGGATAAGATCGGACAGATAGCCGGTGCCTCCGACAAGTTCTAGATCTCCACGGTCGTCCAGATAGCTTTCTATCAGGAACAGATCAATATCTTTTCCTTGCTCGAACAGCGTACGCATAGCCCGGTAGATACTCTGGTGCCCGGGCTTGTAGAAGTCGTCGGCGTTCAGTTGCTCTAGCATGACAAGTAATGCTTCTTGCTCAATCATGCAAGCACCCAAAACAGCTTGCTCTATGTCAGTGGCTTGTGGCGGTATGTTTGGTTGTTGGTGGCTCATTGCATAGATGCAGTGTAATCGTTGTGGTAGGCCATTTCATTGGGGCGCTCCATCCAACCATTGGAAGTTTCTGTTTCTCCGCTTGGCAGATAATCTTCGTCCAAGCTCACATACCCCTCACGGATCGATTTTTGAACAATCTTTTTTGATTTCGACAATCCCCACTGCTTCATCTGGTGCCGGGTCATGTCAATTTCGTATGTACTGGGATTGTGCAGGCGGGGATTGCCTTTTGCTTTTTCTGTCCGATAGGCATACCAAATTTCACACAGGGCTTTTACGTTGTCTGCCTGTTCTATCTGTTCAACTACAGAAATATCTTCATCTCCCGAATCTTCACGCGCACCCGCGTTGAAGTTCTTATCATTCTTTTCATTATTATCATTCTTGTCTGTGTTACTTGCCTGCTCCTTGCCTGTTACTTGCATGCTCCTTGCCTGTTCTTCTTGCTGTTCTTTTTCTGAACCTTTGTCTTGGTAACCCTCCCAATTGCATATAGTTATGACAGAATAATGGTTGTTACTTTTGATGTTAATATTCCCCATGTTTTCTAGTTTCTTCATTCGTTTATAAACTGTACTGCTGTTCATTTTTAAATCCCTCGCAGCTGATTTTCTTCCAGAGATGAATTGGCCTGGCTTCACTTTTACTTCTGATTCACCTCTACCTGTTTTGATGGGCACGTAGTTTTCTTCATGATTAGCCCGACATAAACAGTACAACCAGACCTTTAAAAGTCCCTCATTGGCAAATACTCTGCTGTCAATTATTCTCCTATGTAGCTTTATCCAGCCTTCGTTCATACTCCTAATTCCTCTGCTAATTTTTTGATTTTCTGTTCGTATATTTTCGGATCGAAGGGCTCTA